>JBOIEE010000028.1:0-10378 GCA_050740975.1 Gammaproteobacteria bacterium
GGTCATGGGAAGCTCCTTGGAGGGTGTGTGGTCCGAGAAGCTACCCGATTCAACGCGGCGGATCTGGCCCGGTGTGGTGTTGGTGGCGTTTTTGGGGTCCACCGCTTGGTAGCGGCCGGGGGCCAAAACCGAGTGGTGGAGGGAGATAAGGAAGCTGCGCCCCCGCGATCTCTCGCCATGCGGGCAGGACACACTCACGTTTCAAGCTCTGCTGGAACGAATCGCCCAAAGGTCCGGAGCCCGGGCATAGAGCCCGCCGCGATCCTCGGGCGGCAACACCAGCACCAGCGGCCGCCTGACATCGCGCTCCAGCAAGAAGCGGCGCTCATTTATCCGATGCAACAATAACGCGCGCGCCTGCCGCCAGTCAGGTTCATGCGCGTAGCGCCATAGCTCAACCCACAGTGGCCCGGAAGCGGGGCCAGGGTGAGCGTTCAGGATCGCTTCTGCAAGCTGTCCCACTTCGGCAAGGGACTGTGGCGCCAAAACACACAGCCGGAGCGTACGGAGCTGCAAGCTGTCGTCCAGCCGCTGGCGCAGCAGTGTGATGGGCTGCGGATGGCGCGCGAAGAGCAACACTAGGCTGAAGCCCTGCGCCCACTCCAAGTGGGGCCGCAGTTCGCGCCAGACGGTCTCAAGGGTTCGCGTCTGTGCTGCCATCGGGGCCTATCGCTGGTCGTAGCAGAGGGTGGACGTCATACCAGTCCCTGCCATTGCGGTAGTGGAGCACGTACTTTCCCTGCTGTAGGCGGGCGAAGTCGGGGAGGCTGTCCAGGATAAGAAGCTCGGTCTCGTGGCTAGCCATGATCTTCGCAAGCCAGGTAGGGTCATCGGCCGCGATGGGCAGCATGTCATTACGCACCGCGTCCTCGGCATCGGCAACGACCGTGTCCGCCACGGGCAGCGTAGCAAGAGTGGGCGCGCGCGTGATGGCGAGGCGCAGCATGCGGAAATAGTCCCGCAGATCACCTCCCGAGCTCTGCGCCAGTCGCGAGATCTGCGCTTGGGTGAGAAACTCGCTCCACTGCGGATAACGCTTCCCCACGATATCTCGCATTCTGGCGAGACCCTTGTCGTAGGGTTCGGGCTGCTTCCCTGCCATCGGGCAGGCTTTGTAGATGTGGACGCTGGGCAGAGTGTAGATGCGTCCTCCGGCGTAGAAGGCGCCGAGCCCTCCGGCCACAGGGCCTGTAGATAGGGCGGCACCGTGTAGACGACGGTGAGCCCAGTGAAACGCAGCTTGTCTGCATGGGACGCGAACAGGGTCTCGGCACTTTTGAATACCTCCCTCACATCGGTGGAATCACCCACTCCCCGCAGGCGCTCTACGGAGTCCACGATGAACACCACTTTTCCAAAAACGCTCGAAAAACCCCGGTGTCCCGGGGTCCTCCCCGATGCGTGTTGTAACTTTCTCAGAGAGGGCGCCCAGTACGCTGATCAGGAAGTCGGTGACCTCAACGCGTTGAGTCAGAGTGAGGTATTCGGACAGGTCGGCGTAAAACACCTCACAACCATAGTTCTGGAGGATTTCCGCCAAGCGGAGCAGTTCCGTGGTCTTGCCCGTGCCACGGTTGCCCGTGAAGAGGTAGGCGCCCGCGCTCTCCGAGAAGTCGATCTGAGTGGCGAGCTCCTGCAAGGGGTCATAACCGCCGTCCCCGTGTAGGCTATCTGCATACAAGTCCTTCGTCAGACCGTTTTCAACCAGCCCCTTCACGCCAAACTCGATGGGCTTGTCGAAATCCAACGAGTTGAAGAAGGATTTGGCGCGGGCACGCAGCTCGTTCATAAGACGCCTCGGAAACGGGATCAATAATGCAATTGTAACGCATGCTTCCTGATCGCCCCTAGCAGGAATACCCCAGTGTAGTAAGCTGCGAACGCATCACCTCCCTCGGCGCTTTCTGACGTATACTTCGCGCAGACGCAAACTGAATTGTGGTGTAGTCCGAACCTCCTTCCCGAGCCATAATGCCCACCGATGTCACTGAGTCCTTGGCTCCGATCTCAGGGATTGAGCTCGGAACTGCCAGCGCCGCAATTCGTCGCCAGCCCGGCCCTGATCTAGCCGTGATCGCCTTGCGGCCATCCACGAGCTGTGCCGCCGTATTTACCCAAAACGCGTTCGCGGCGGCGCCGATCGAGGTCGCACGACGGCACCTCGCGCAAACGGCGCCCCGCTATCTGCTGATCAACGCCGGTAACGCCAACGCCGGCACCGGTGAGCGGGGTCTTCGAGACTGCGAAACCACCTGCGCGCTTTTGGCGCAGCAGGTGGGATGTGCGCCATTTGAGGTGTTGCCGTTCTCAACCGGGGTGATCGGAGAGCCGTTACCGCTGCATCGATTCAAGAGCGCCATCCCGCAAGCGTGCGCCGCCTTGTCGGCCGATGGCTGGTCCGCTGCCGCCAGGGCCATCATGACCACGGACACCCGCCCGAAAGCAGCATCCACACAGATCTGTGTCCAAGATCAGTGGATCCGCATCACCGGGATCGCAAAAGGAGCGGGCATGATCTGCCCTAACATGGCCACCCTGCTGGCTTTTGTCGCGACCGACGCCGCTGTCGAGGCCCCTTTGCTGCAACGCTGCTTGGACCGAGCCGTATCCCACTCGTTTAACCGCATTACTGTGGATGGAGACACTTCCACCAACGACGCCTGTGTGTTGATGGCAACGGGCTGTTCCGGTCTGCCTCGCATCGAGCGTGACGGCGAGGGCTATCAGGCTCTGACAGAGGGAGTGAGCGCCGTCTGCGAAGCGCTTGCCAAGGCCATCGTGCGCGACGGCGAAGGGGCGACGAAGCTCATCACCATAGAAGTAGCAGGCGGGGGCAGCGAGGCCGAGTGCCTTAAGACCGCTTACTGCGTCGCCCATTCGCCTTTGGTCAAGACCGCGTTTTTCGCCTCCGATCCGAATTGGGGAAGGCTGCTTGCGGCCGTGGGCCGTGCCGGTCTGCCCGATCTAGCGGTACGAGAGGTCGGGATCGCCATCGGGGACGTTTGGGTGGTGCGCCATGGTGCGTTGGCGCAAGAGTACACGGAGGCCGCCGGGCGTGCCGCGATGGCGGAGTCGGAGATAACAGTGCGCATTGATCTCGGCCGCGGTGACTGCAAGGCTCAGATCTGGACCTGTGACCTCTCGTACGATTACGTGAAGATCAACGCGCAATACCGCAGCTAGGCCGATCTGGGTACTCGAGATCCCATACTGCATGTCGCCGTGGCCGTGGTTAGCGATCCGCAGGGCCGCGTCTTGATCTGCCAACGGCCGCACCACAAACACTTGGGAGGGCTTTGGGAGTTTCCCGGGGGTAAGGTAAAGCCCGGGGAAGACGTGATGCTAGCGCTGCGCCGCGAGTTGTGGGAAGAAATCGGAATCGAAGGAGACCCTTCGCGCCCCTTTATTCAGACCCAATACCGCTACCCGGATCGCGACGTGTTTCTGGACGTGTGGCGTGTGGATCGTTGGCGTGGGAGCGCACAAGCTATGGAGGGACAGCGTATGCAATGGGCCAATCCGCTGGAGCTCGATCCGCAACAGTTTCCGGCCGCGGACATTCCCATCATCAAGGCATTGAGGCTGCCGAGCCTTTATCTCATCAGTCCCGAACCTGGGCCAGTGGCGCCTTTCCTCGCCAAGCTGGCGCAATGCCTGGAAGCAGGAGTGCGGTTGCTGCAACTGCGGGCCAAACGCCTGGCACCGCCAGACCTTCGGCAGTTAGCGGCTCAAAGTATCGAGCTCTGTGCTTCCTACGGCGCGCGACTGTTGCTGAACGCCGATGCGGAAAATGCGCTCAACCTAGGTGCGGACGGGGTACATCTTACCGCCAACCGATTGTTACAGCTTCGGGAACGACCCCTTGATCATCGATTCTTAGTCGCCGCATCCTGCCACAATGCCGCCGAGATCGAGCGCGCTTGCAACATAAGCGCGGATTTTGTTGTGCTGGGGCCGGTACGCCCAACAGCAACGCATGCCAACGCCAAAATACTCGGCTGGGAGGGATTCCGTGATCTCGTGCGCCCAAGCCAGGTACCCGTGTTTGCTTTGGGCGGATTAGAGCCCAAACACATGGCCCAAGCGTGGCGCTGTGGCGCCCAGGGGATAGCGGCTATACGGAGCGTGTGGCACGCGCCCGATCCCGCAGCCGCGGTGCGCGCATGCCTTGAAGCGAGGTATAACTGGCGTTGGGCTTAGGATTGGGTTGCAGGAGATAGCTTAGACCTGGGCATTTTTTCACAGCGCCCGTGGTACTTAATTCACAGACGCCTGTGAGACGACCCGCTTAATATTAACAAACACGGTCTCTCGCGCTGTGTGGCTTGAAGCGTGGGCGTGCAGTGTCTTAGCAACTAATCGACGTATGACTTCGGGAGGAGACATGGGAAAACGCATCGTGATCTGTGTGGATGGCACTTGGAATACCCCCGATCAGCGCGATCGCGGCCGGCTAAGCTCCACCAACGTTGCCAAGATGGCGGAGGCTATCGCCCCCAGAGACAAGAAGGGGATGAACCAGCTCGTCTACTACGATAAAGGTGTGGGCACCGGTCGCCTCGATCGCTTGTGTGGCGGTGTGTTCGGATACGGTCTTTCAGAGCGCCTGGAGAATGCCTATCGGTTTCTCGTAGAGCATTTCCAAGAGGACGATGAGATCTACCTCTTCGGATTTAGCCGCGGCGCGTACGCTGTCCGCAGCCTGGCGGGCTTCATCTATAATAGCGGGCTGCTGCGCAAAGAGTGGATATCCAAATTTAACGACGCCCACCGGCTTTATCGAAGGCGAGATGACGCCTCCAAGCCAAGCGCCGTTGAAGCGAGACTCTTTCGTAAGAGCTTTGCTCGGGCGATCACGATCAAACTCGTTGGCGTTTGGGATACGGTGGGCGCCCTGGGGATCCCACCCCTACTTAAGCTGGATATCACGCTTTTTGATAAACGCTTCACAATCGATTCAAATATTGCTAACAAGCGCTGGCAATTCCATGATGTCACCGTAGCAAAGCACATCGAAAATGCCTTTCACGCCCTGGCGATCGATGAGGTCCGCAAACCGTACGAACCATCCGTGTGGAAACAACAACCCGATGCGAGGGCGCAACGACTAGAGCAAGCCTGGTTTGCAGGGGCGCATTGCAATATTGGCGGCGGTTATAATGATACCGGTTTATCGGATATCGCGTTCCTGTGGATGAAGGACAAGGCCGAGGAGTGTGGACTGGCTTTCGACTATGACTACATGCGGGAAAACGTCAGGCCGAATGCAGTCGGGGAGCTACGCAAGGCGCGAACTGGCTGGTTCAAGCTGCTGCCGCATTGCCTCAGGCCTATTGGATCATCCAATGAAACCGTGCACGAGTCCGCCCTCGAGCGAATGGCAAAGGTCGCCGGTTATGCGCCGGATAATCTTATCGCTTACCTTCAAGATCACAAATCGAGGCAATCCGTCGGTTGTGCGTATCAAAGGGCGGCGTGACGCAATAGAACCTTGCGCACCGTTGATGCGTGCCCGGGGCTGCAGGGCCTCAAGCCACTCGTGCCGCTTAAGGGATCGAGCAAGGGCGCATCGATCCATGACAGCTCAAAGCATTGATGCTGGGTTTCGTTCCTTAACTAAGCCTGCGCGTTGCGATATGGACATTCGGTAGATCGCGGACTCTGCTCGCGGTATTGACTAACGTTTCCCTGTCTTCTGCTGACAGGATGTTCAGATCGCCACCTTCGAAATACACCATTGCCTTGAGGCTTTCGCTCGGCTGGAAGGCGAGCCCATACAGCGCGCGTGCGGCCGCCAGCCATCTGGAGAGGCTGACGCCGGCCCTAATCATAGCGGCAATGTCCTGATAATCCCTGGCGTCGATCCGCTGTAGGATGACCTTGACCTTGGTCGCCATCAGGTCATCCAACGATGCCACCCGCGCGACACCGTCTTCTGTTGTTTCCGGTTCTCCGACACGTCCGAAACCGATCGCACCGAAAAAGGACAGCTTAAGGTGTTCTTCTTGAGCCTCACCTTCAGAAAGCGCTACAGTAAAGGTGTCGGGCTGGTCCTGGAGAATCGAGGCTCTGATGATAAATGGAAACGCGGTTTTCAGGGCTTCCTTGTCCAGCGGCTTGTCGGTAAAGAAAGCATAATCCGCGGAGGCTCGGTGGCCGAGACGCAACGCAATCGCCGTACCCCCGTACAATACCAAGCCCAAGTTTAACGATGGCTGCAACTGCGACCAAATCCGCCTCTGGGCGACGGGCAAGATTTCCAGCAGCGGGCTAAAGACCCGGATCATTCGATCCGCCGCTGCGGCATCGGCGGAACCTTCCCAGGCGTTGCCAGCCCCAGGCGGTAGTGCCAGTACGCCCAGGAGCGTTCCCTAAACTGGCCGATCTCGGCACCGATGAGCACCTGCTGCAGATATTCGTCCCCGACTTGGGCTACAAGCTTCTGCACATCGTCGTAGTCGCCGATGTCCATGACCTGCGCGATCACGCGATCAGGGTATTGCAGCGTTTCACCGGGCGTTTTCCACCAGATGTACTTTGCCACAAACGTTCCTAATGTCTCCCGATCGAGCTGTCCCATGTTGGTTCAGTACAGCAGGCTTGACGGCTCATGCCGCTTCGCCTCGGAACCGAGGCTCCCAGCTCCATACCGGAACCACGCGCTCCAGGGTGGAAAGCCCGCCGTGCTGGTAGCGGCGGCCGTCGGGGGATAGGCGAAAACCGTGATCGGCGAACACGAGTAACGCCTGCTCGGGGTCGAGCTGCGGCAACACGCGCCGCAAGGCGATTTCCAGTTCCGCTTTAGCGAGGGTAAGCAACTCGTCAAAGGATCGGCGTTCGGCGTGGATCAATTTGTCTAGGGCATCGATTTTCTTAAAGCTGTGCGCGATGTCGGCGCCCAAGAGCTCACGGTAGCAGGCATCCGTGCTGCTGCCTTGCGATAGCTCGGCGTACTGGGCGGGTCGATGCCGCCAGGCGCTAAGCAGGCCCTGCAGCACCGGCTCCAGGGCGAGAGCCAGAGCTAGCCCTAAACAGTCGATCAGAAGCCACTGCGCAGCGCTGTGCGCCTTTAGCACTTCGACCAGGGGAGGAAGGCCGGAAAGGGTGGTCTCGGCGAGGCCGTTCACGCAGGCCAGCCAGCGTTCCCCCCCGATGCGCTGCAGCCGCGCGTGCGCGAGGTATATGGCCTGCGCGTTTCTGGCCAGCTCCGCAGCATTTGTCGGGGCGCTGGGACGCAGCAGCATCGCTACCGCCGCCAGCAGGGGATCTTTGGGATCGGCCAGCTGGGGAAAGGGTATGTGGCCATCGATGAGCCACTGCAAGAGCTTGGCCTCTCCCGCCTCATTGAGACCCAAGGCGCTGAGGTGCTCGACGGCGTCTCGCCCCGCCCATTCCGGGCGCAGGCATTGGGTGATGCTATCCAGAGCCTCTCGTCCTAGCCCCGGCGGTAAGGCCACTCCATACTTGAGGCACTGCTCAGCACACCATTCGTAGAGCGCGAGTGGGACTCTTGCGCCGAGATCACCGGTAAATCGCAACCGCTTATCACCCTGGCGGGCCAGCTCCTGCTCGAACTCCGCCAATAAGCTCTTGCGCTCCCATACGCGCTTTGTCAGCAACTCGACCACGGGCGCGAGATCCAATTCGGCCGTCAACTCGAGACCGCTGAGGTAGCGATCGAGGCTCGCCACATCCCGCACCTCTGGATAAGGATCCTGGCCCTCCAGATAGGACAGAGTGCCGCTACTGGGCTCTATCCCCTCGCGTTGCCAGTCGCGCAGGCGGGTCTTGACGGTGTCCTGCTGGAAAAACAGGCGCAGCTGGGTCTCGATCGCTGTGCGCAAGTGCTCGAAACGTTCCAAGTGCGCGGCGATGGGTGCCGTATCGCCGTCGAAGCCACAGCTGCACTGGGGTTGATAATCCAAGTCCACCAGAGCGCTACAGGTTAGTCTGGTAGCTTCGCGGCGGCATTGCTCGAGTTTGGACAGTAGTTCCCCTATCCCCAGATGGCGACTGGCGGCAAGCTCGGGAGGATGCCATTGCCAAAGAAAATGCTCTCTGAGTCCGCGCCACCACCGCTCATGCCTCTCGCGGTAGTTCTCTTTGTACAAACGGTACGCGCGTTCCGACTGGTGTAGCCAGTGCTCGATCTGCTGCGGCTCATCGAGTGCAGGCAATGCACCCGGATCGAATTCGCCGCCTCTCTGGGCGACACGTACCACCGCCGGGTGGCGAAAGAGATGAGAATAACGCTGGGTTTCCCCGAGGAGCTGCTGCAGCCGCTGGGGCAATGCCTCGTATTCTCGCGCCTGATCTAAGAAGCCTGTGACAGAGCCGATCTCATACAGGAACTGCTCCAAGCCTTGCAGCGCGTGTGTCCCTTTATCCAAAGCCCCGCAACGCTGGATATGCGCAGAAACCCTCTCGGTCAGGTGCTTGCCCTGCTCCAAGCCTTGCAGTTGCTTCAGCAGTGGTTGCAAGCGCTCGGCCTGGGCACGCAGCGCGTCGGCGAGCTGGCTGGCACAACGCCGCTGGGTGAGGACGCTCCAATGAGCCGGAGTTCGGATCGAAAGTCCCTGGCACAAGGTCTCCAGCGCGTTAAGCTGCTCGGCGTTGAGCGCATGCGCCGGGATGATGCGGTCATAGAACAGGGGATTAGGCAGCGTCTCGAAGGTTTCCCGATAAGACTTGCGCTCTTTCAAAATATCGATCTCTCCTTGCAACAGAAGAAACACCAGCAATAGATTGATCTGATCGGGCACTAAACCGTAAATGGGCTGCGCCAGGGACTCGTGCACGGTCTTGGGCGTCGGGTTATGCTCGAGTAGCGGGGTTATGAGACGAACCAGCTCATGGCGCTCCAGATTGTTCGCGGTGACGTACGCACGTCCCTTGCGCCGTAGCAGTCCCATGGGTGCGAGATAGGCTTCGCGGATGAGCTTCACGTAATCATCGGCCTCCTCGGCGCCGATATCCTCGCGCGCGGCGAAGCGCATGAAGCGCAGCCAGGCTTCTTTGGGCAGCGGCCCATGGGCCGGAGCGTAGCGCTCGAAACCGGGATAGCTGCGCCGCAAAACACGCAGAGCGAGATTTTGCAACCAATCAGCGAGCGCTGTCGTGCTATCGATCCGGGGTACAGGCTCGCTCGCTCCGTCGGGTGTTATGAGGCAGGCCTCGGTCCAAGCAGAGCGCAGGATCTGGGAAACGAGAGGGATCCGCGCCTTGATCAGCGCCTCCAGCCGCTCGGAAAGCTGCGGGCTTCCCGGTCGATCCCTCAACCGCGCCAGGGCTGCGAATTCAACCAGTTCGTCAGTTACAGGCACCGCGGCCGGTTGCACCGTATACACTCCGGTAGCCGGTCTCCGCTCACCCCAGGGTAGGCGCAGGCACAATGCGACTCCCTCGGGGGGCGCAGGCAGGCTGCCGTCACCCAGCCACACGCAATAGCTGCGCTCGTGAAAACACCAAAGCAGTTGCCGGTGCAGCCAAGTCTCGCGCGGCAAGGCAAGTGGATTAAAGCCATCTGACGGCAGCAGCGGCAGCAGGGTTTGCAGCACCAAGGCACCTTGGCCTTTGAGTCCGGCCACCTCACGGGCCAGCAAGCGATCCAGGATCGCCCGACTGTCCTCGCGCAGATCCAGAGCATAGCGCCCTTCTCGGATTGTTACATAACGGCCCCGTTCGGCAAGCACGGAAAGGGCACGCGCGATGATCTGCTCATTGCGCCCGGGCTGGATGCTGGAGGCGCTGAATAAGAGCCAGCTCGCGGCTTGCTTTGCCGTCAACCCGTCGCGGGCGGGTGAGAGATGCGTTAGCACCAATAGCTTCAGCAAGCGCTCGGCCAGTTCGCGCAGCGCCGCTCGCTCAAAAAGCTCCTCCAGATGACGCCGGTACCAGGGAAACACCTGTTGGGCGAGGGCTAGGAACTCGGGCTGCAGCTCGAGCAGATCGCGAAAATGATCGACGATGGCATCGGGGGTGACCAGTTCCCCCCAAGGTCGATCCAGAAAAGGCGCAACGCGGCGACTGCTGTCACCGCGCAACTGAGTGACGGTGAAGTCCACGACCCCACGTGCCTTAGAGAAGCGGTCGCGGACTTCCTCCAGCAGGGTCAGCGTGGCGGGATGCAAGGGGTAGATCGCGCGCAGCGTCTCGAAATCGAGGCCGGCCTCGCCGTAGAGCTCCCGCAGCTTTACCAGCAGTCCCTCGATCGCCGTTTCGTAGCCGGGCTTTTTGACCAGGATCCCCTCTGCGATCAGCTCTTTGATATGCACCGGCGTCAGCAGCAAGCGCAGCGGATAGCGATCCTTGATCTTGCGGTAGAGATCGTACTCGAGCTCTCCGGTATGCTCGATCCCCTCTTGCATCGCGGCGATCA
>JBOIEE010000029.1:0-12236 GCA_050740975.1 Gammaproteobacteria bacterium
ATCACGATCATCTTGTCCGGCAAGCGCAGATAGCAGAGAAAAAGCGGCCTGTGGGCTTCTGTGCCGTGGCCGTTCTGCACCAGTTGAGCGGAAACCCGCAGGGTCAACAGCACATAGATGAAATAGACCAGCACCAGCGAACCCCCCATCGTGGTGAGCACAATGGCGAGAAAGCCGTCGCGAAAAGGAAGGAACAAGGCCAATGAGGCGATCCCAAAGCTCAGCAGGAAGAAGTCCAGATCGCGAGTGAGCCCTGTGGGTTCTGGCATCATTGCGCCGCGCAATCCGCGTTCGCGCACGACTGCAATGCCCATAATGCACATTGTTAGCGTGGACAGCATCAAGGGGGCACCAAGGATCGCGCCGACCCCGATCTCGTGGTTGACCTGCGTGTTCTCAGTGCCCGCGAAAATCGCGAGGATCGGCACCAGGCTCTCAGGCATCGCCGTCCCCACGGCGGCAAAGAGCGAGCCGGTTACCCCCTCCGAGATCCCTAGCCGCTCTCCAAGATGCTCCAAAGCATTGGTAAAAACTTCCGCTGCCACCACGATCAACAACAGCATCACGACGAGATTAACGACCACCATCAAAAATTACCCACCATGTACCTCACATTCCTTCAACCATCGGGCAACATCGAATATGCTTCCCGAAATGCTCCAGGCTTCGGAATCAGTCTGTCCGATAATAACGTGATTCTGCTCAATCCCGGCCCCGTCACACTCAGCCAGCGCGTGCGGGGCGCCCTTACCAAACCCGATCTGTGCCACCGGGAACGCGAGTTCTTCCAGTTGCAAGCGAGTATTCGGGAGAGAATACCGGCGGTCTACGAGCTACCGCCCAGTTACACCGCTGTTCTTATCTCTGGTTCGGGCACCGCGGCGGTTGAGGCGATGCTGACTACCTTAATACCGACCGAGGGCAAAGTTTTAATCGTCGAAAACGGCGTATACGGCGAGAGGCTAACCCGGATAGCGAAAATATACCAGATAGACCACGCCCTATTGCACCATGCCTGGGGAGCTGCGATAGACCTCTCCGCCCTGCGACACGCCTTACGCAGCGACGCGGGCATCACCCATATGGCCCTTGTGCACCATGAGACCACCACCGGCCGGCTTAATAATCTGGCCGACATCGCGGACATCTGTGGTAATCGAGTGAGCTTGTTAATCGATGCGGTGAGCAGCTTTGGCGCAGAGGCCATCGATTTTCCCGACTGGAACATCGCCGCCGCGGCGGCCACAGCCAACAAATGCCTACACGGTGCGCCGGGGGTATCCTTTGTTGTGCTGCGCCGCGCATTGCTGGCAGAGGCACCCAAACGCAGCCTCTACTTGGATTTGGCGAATTATTGTCAACACCAGGACCGGGAAAGCACACCCTTTACCCCGTCAATCCCGTGCTTCTACGCTCTTGAAGAGGCGCTGAAAGAATTAGAAGACCAAGGAGGAAGACCAGCCCGCTACCGGCAGTACCGCGAATCTATAGCCCTGGTGCTTGGCGGTCTGGACGCTTTGGGGATCGAGCCCCTGCTTCGTGCAGAGGAGTCCTCCGTGGTGCTCAACGCCTTCCGGCTGCCGCCCGGAATGAGCTACGACACGCTGCACGACGGGCTTAAGAAGCAGGGTTTCGTTATCTACGCGGGCCAGGGAATCCTCGCCGAATCGATCTTCAGGGTCTCGGTCATGGGGGAAATCCCCCGTACACAGCTGGAGCGTTTTCTGGACACCATGCGCCAGATCCTTCGACGGTAAACCGTGTTCTTTCGGCTGGCGTGCGTTTCGGGCCTTACAACGATTCATCAACATACGCTTTCGCCGGTACCTGACCCATAGGAGTAAGGGCCGAGGTTTCGGATGGCGGAGATTTCCGAATAAGAGACTGTTGGCCCGAAAGTACCTTGCACGATAGCGCCCAGGCTTCTACCCGAATTCACCAATCTATTTAACTCGCCGCCTTCCTCATGCTCTGGTCAAAATCGCGTCCTAAGAAGCATAAGCCCCATGCGATCAGAACGCCGATGAAGAACGCCACCCACGTGCCTCCATCCCATTCTCCGTAGTAAATCATCGCGCCTGGAACGATTGCGACAGCGAGATTCCAACAAGTGGCTCTCATGTACCAGAAGTACAGCGCGAGATCGTGGCGAGGGTCATTGGCACGGAGATTCGCAAACCAGGGGTCCGGGTTCGGCGGGCCAGGGAGGCGGGCGAGCCATTGCTTGATGCATTTCACGCTCAGTAATCCTCGTTGTATCCCGTGGCAGAGAAGGCCAAGAGCATAGATGAGGACAATAGCGAGCACTACCGTCAGCGTTTGATGGGCAGTGTTGGCTTCGCCTGGGAGACACTGAGCCAACAAGAAGCCCGCATGCCAGAACGCGCCGAATAGCAGCACGCCCGGCACGAAGAAAGCGACGTCGAATACCCGGAAGAAGCTCAAGGATTTTTCCATGAGGAACCTACTTTGTCATCTCGTGCAGGACAAGTGTTCGAACAAACGTGCATCCCGCTCGCGTGCCGACCAATCGGTCGCGGCCCTCTGGGGCGGTTCTCGGTGGCTAGGGCGGCCATGCGACGGGTGAGATTTCCAGATTCAAGATAGGTTTGATGCTCGGTTTTTCAAGCGGTGTTCCGGCGGTTGCGAAACCCAGTCGGCGCGGTAGCGTGAAGCGATTGCGCAGACCGGTTTCCCGCGTCTCATCGAGCCAGCAAGCCGCTTCGGCCTCAGAAAGGCCGGCGAGCACTAGCGCATCGTGCAACAACTGGTATTCTTGGGGTAGCTTGGTCGCGAAGGTGAGCGGGTCATCCGAGCCGATGCAAACGGACACGGGCGGGGCGTCGCCCGAGCTTCGAGGAGGGCGCAGGCGCCAGAGGGGGTGCCTGGTGAGATCGGAAAGATCTCCGATCAAGAGATTCGAGCTCGGATTTACCTCGACCGCGATCCCCCGCTGCCCCAGTTTCTGGCGTATCCCGGCCTGGAGGAGCACGAGCACCTCGCCTTCCAGGCTCGGGTCCACCCACTCGATCTCACGTCCTTGCATGAATACCGCGGGATCCCTCAGATAGCGTTCGGGCACCGGTACGGGACGATCGAGCCTACCTCGCCGCCGCGCCAGTCCATTCGGAAAAGCGGTAAGGGAAAGCCACCGCTCGTTGTAAAGAAGATCCACGAACATTTCGAAGTCGAAGGGCGAGACAGACGCGTCGAATACTTCTTTAGACAGCCGGGCAATCTCGCGCTCTAGCATCGGCGCACGGCCCGAGGGTGGATCGATGCTCTCGTGCGCATACCAGGCCCATTCCCAGGCGAGATCGAACAAACGTTCTTCCCGTGCCATTGGAATACGTCCGGCACGCTCGGCCCACTCGCGTGGCTCTACGCCAAGCGCTAAGCCATGGCCGATACGATCACCTTCCCGCAGCCCAAGCCGGCGCACCGCTTCATCGACATTGCGCAACCCCGTGAGGAGGTGCACGAAGTCTTCCCCCGCATGCGCCGTCGTTCGCAATCCCGGTACCGCCTTCCCGTACCGCTGGCGCAGGACCTGAGAAGTCGCGTCCCCCGTCTCTCGAACATAGCGAAATAGCGGCGCTAGCACCCAGGTGGGGACGCCGAGCTCATCGGTACAGACATCAATTCCGCGAAGGAGCTCGAGTGAGAGCGGAAAGTGCCAGAGCACCCACGCGAACGAGAGCGCTTCGTTCCTTTTGAAGTTATAAAACTGCGCGTAGCGGAATCCCGAAGGATTCCCGGAAGGCGGTTTGCCGTAGCGGCAAGATGGATCGGCGTGACCAAGGCACCCGTGGGCGGTCGGGCTTCCTTCCTTGGCCTTGCCGCCGCGATCCTTGTTGAAATGCAGGACCACACCGACCTCAAGGTCGGAGAGAGGATTACTCCCGCTGCTGGCTGGTTTGTGGTGGTGGAGCGCTTGCGCCGCGAGATCGATGTCACGCACGAAGTGGAGTAAGGCGCTGCGATGAGCGTCCGGGGCGGTGCGGATTTCCAGCGAGCGTAGACCCGCGCCGTGGCCGCCGATCGAGGCGGCCGCTTCCGTGAGCAGCCTCTTGCTTAACGGTCGGCGTCCGGGCTTGATGCGGCCATAGAAGCGGATAAACCATTGCAAGCCTGGGGTCATGGGCCGCTGCGTCACGTGGCGATAAAACAGCACGCGAATGCGGACGATCTGCCAGAACAAGACCGCAAAGGTGCGATCAGCGGGCGCGGAGCGTAGATAGCGGAGACCTTCGGTGATGAATCGCATCTCCGGCGTTGGCCCACCTGAGGACGGCGCCGGGAAGAAGACCCCGATCGGATCCGCACGGTGGACCTGATTGAGCGCGGAGGGAAATGGCTGCCAGGTCGGGCCGCCGCCGAGTTGCACATAGAGTGACTGGAGCTGAGAGAAAGCCGCCCCTCCCGAGCCAGTCAAGCTCCCCAGCTTGAGATCATCGAGAGAGCGCTTGGCCCAGGCGTATGCGCCGACGCCGAGCATCGTCACGATTGTCGTCGATACCACATGCTTGAGATACGCTTCGAGATCTCGCGCACCAGCGGCTAGATAGGCGGCCAGTACGTAACGGGCAATGGCGGCCCGCAGCAGCCAAGGTGCCAGATCCCGGCCTTCATTCAGAGCCGCCCCTGGGCTCTGGAAGGCGCCCTCCTTCGTCCCCGGCCGTGCGACGGCCCAAAGCGCACTGAGCCACATCAGCGGAAACTCCAGCGCGGCGCCGATATGGAGGTGGACTTCTGCATAACCGCGATCCGCGAGCTGCTGCGAGAGCGTCGGCGCCAGCAGCGCTATGTCTACCGGAGAGCGGCGAGGGTCGGAAAGGGCCGCGAGCAGAAGGTCGGGAGGCAAGGCGAAGGAAAGCCAACGCCAGGCAGCGCGGGCACGCGCCGCGCGGGGCTCGAGATCGGAGGGACCCCTCGCGTGCGGCGCCGTATCCAGCGCGGGGGCGGCGATCGGACCGCGGGCCTCGAGAAACTGCCGCGCGAGCCGGCCTAAATACACGTGCAGAGGAACAGGGCGGCTCGCCGCGCCACCAAACCAGAGAGCGTCGCGGATCGCGACCGCCTCATCGATTGAAAAGGCTGGGAATGAACCCAGCGTATGCCGCTCCGCCGCGCGCCAGAGAGCACTGCTGTTTCCCTTGAGCTCTGGATCGAGCTCGATCACAGCGAACCTTAACGCGGCCTCGGAAGCGAGCGGTATCGCGGCCATCTCTGCCACCACGTGATCGATCGGAATGGCGGCGAGGCGGGCGCTGTTCATTTTGGCTGATTGGGCTTCGGAATCGTCTTAAACGGTTCTCCGCTCGGGTCGATATAGCTTTTCCAAGCTCGCTTCAGGGGGTCCAGGTCATATGATTTGAGACCCGCGCTTTCCAACGGTTTAAAAACGTCTACGACGTGCCGGCCGATCGCAGGAAGATTTTGCTTCCAGAATTCAGCGAGCGTTTGATTCGAAAGGATGTACTTGGCGGTCTCTTTATCGATCCCGCTCACCGCAGGCCAGAGGAAATAGGCGAGGCGCGTGAGCCATTCAGCAGCCCTACCGCCTCTGCGATCCCGTCGATCTTTGAATTTATCGCGCAGGGTCGAAAGACGCTCAGTCAAAGTCTCCCAATCTAACTTCGGTTGCTCCGATGCGGCTCGAAGCGGATTCTCCCGTAGCATGACCGCAGCGCCAGCGTCGAGCCAGAAATAAACAAAATATTTTGTATCCACCAACCTAGCTTCTAATGCGGCGTTCCAGTAGTGTAAGAAGATATCGAACTCCCAAAAGCTCATGAACGACGGAGCAGGCCATCGTATCCAAGTTGCCTTTGAAGAGCTAACTCGCCAGTCTGTATATGCCCACACCTGTGGATATATCCACAGGTTAGGTTGCGAGAACTCCCTTGCTTTGAACATTAGGAGGTCGTGAAGAAGCACAAGTGCCGAGGTGGTGTTGGCGGAAAAGGAACGCTCCAAGGCCCTTCTGATCTCCTCCTCAAGCTGGATGGGATCGACTGCGATCGGTGAAGGCCAAGTAGACGAGCCTGGACACAAACGCCAACCCTCTCCTGAATAAAACTGCACAGCATGTGCGAACGGATAATTCAAGTTGTTGATCCGCAGATTGAGGCTAGATTCGGTCTCTGGTAAACAGCTAACCGAAAACGACAGCTCCCAGGCGCCGCTCGTCGGGCTTCGCCGTAAACCCTCGCGAAAGCGCCGCCGGTCCGTGGGCGAAAGAGAGGGGTCTTCGTCGATCATACTGCGCGTGTGGCGCCCCAGGAGATCAACGAGTTCGTTCCATTTCTTGTCCCGGTGTTCCTGAGATCCCCATCGCGCTGCCGACTTTTCCTTATCATAATTGGGATCGATCGGGTAGCGATCATCGGCTTCTTTCAAAAAAAACCACGAATCGGCAACCCAGCGCGGCGGCATCTTAAGCATGGCCTTGGCCCTGTAATAGCTTTGGTCTACACGGTCTTTCGTGATGTCCTCGGTTTCGGAAAGCGATTCGTGAGCGGGGTACAGAAGAAAGTCGCGTAAGGAGTATATAGATTTGCCTGCCATAAGCGGCTCGGAATCGGAGGCGATACCCGCCGGGAAGCGCTCGAGCAGCGCGTGGAACCGCGGTGCAGACGCGCCCAAGGGCTGGAAGTTGAGCGTATCGGCTACCGTCATGCCCCGTAAGCCGATCCGCTGTGCCGGGGGAAGCAGCTTGCGCAAGGCATTTGCGGACACCGCGCCGACGATGAAAGCTACATGGTTCGCTTGCATCGAGAGGGGATTCAGCCGCGCGCGGTGGCTCAAAAGGCTCGCGAAGTCCCCGGAATATTTGAGATTCAACACGGTTTCGATCACTTCGATATGTCCGAGCACGATCGCGAAGAGCCTGGGAACGGAGATCATCTGGATGAGCCTCAGCGTTTCCAAGCAGCGGAGCGGGTTAAGATCGACATCGTCGACCGAGACCACGAAGAGTGGATCGGTGACGCCGCCACCGCGGAAGATGCAGCGCGCGAGCGCCTCGAGGCACTGAGCCAGATTCAGGTTGAAAGACTGCCGGTCGCGCTCCGCGCGCATCGCCTCCACGGCGAAGCTATCGGGGTCTAGCTGTCCCTGCCGCTCGGGGAGGTTTCCGTCCCAGGCGATGGCGACGCTCATTTGCAGACGTTGCAATGTCTGTAAAGGACCCAGGTAGTCCGGGTGTATTTCAAGCAGACCGCCTCGCGCCTCCTCCGCCTCACCGCATTCTGTCGATGCGGGCAAGATCCAGGCTCGGGCAACTTCTTCGATGCGCGCGAGAATTGCCACCAGGAGGTTGGCCGGGCCTGGCAACGTCGCCATGTCGATGGGCTCGAGCCAAAGCGTCCGGCCTCGGGGCGTGGCGAGCCTGCCCTCGATGTCGGGGAGGAGCTTAACCTCCTCCCCGGCCCGATGAGTCCGAATACAAGCATCGATCAGAGACAGCAGAACCGTCGTCTTCCCGATCCCACGATCCCCATGCAGGAGGGCTAATCGACTGGTGCGGTCGTAGTCTAGCCAGGGTGCGGAGCCGGCCAGTCTTGTTACCGGTGTTGGACGTGCGAGCCCTTCCGGCACCTTCAACGCGTCTATAGCCCCCGAGATGAGGTGGACCAGTCCATTAAAGGCGTTGCGCTGCGCCTCATCGAGCCGATCGTAGCCTACGGGCCTCGGTTCCGGCCGCAGTGACTGGTGGTTCATTGGACTTTTCCCCGTGGGAAGCCTCACTCCTCTCCGGAGTTTTTTTGTTCAAAAATTCTGCCCAGTTTAGCACACGGCTATTGGAGAATGTGATTTTCGGCTACATTAGGAATAATCGATGAGCCGTGAGCTTGCGAGGCTGCGCGTGGAGGCTCGATCGCAGTGGCGAACGGTGACTGACGAAGAGCCACGCGCTCGCGTTACCTAAAAATGATGCCCGGTGGTTCAACAACTGCTGTAGGCGGAGGCGGACCGACAGAGAGGAGAGAAAATACGATGACAACGGCATGCATTCGTCCCTACGGCTCATGGGAATCGCCAGTGACGAGCGATCTAATCGTCGCCACGACGATCGGCCTTGGGGAGATCACGCTGCACGGCGATGAAATCTACTGGCTAGAAATGCGGCCGGAGGAAGGCGGCCGCCAGGTGCTCGTACGCCGAAGCGCCGATGGCACTCTTCGGGATGTGAATCCCGCACCTTATAACGCCCGGACGCGGGTCCATGAATACGGCGGCGGATCGTATCTGCTCGAAGATGGCGGTGTGGTCTTCTTGTCGAATTTCGCCGATCAGCGGCTGTATGTTCTCGCGCAGGGGGCAGAACCCCAAGCTTTGACGCCCGAAGGTGAGTTCCGCTACGCCGATGGAGTACTAGACCGATCCCGACGGCGTCTCATCTGCGTGCGCGAAGATCACTCGAACCCAGGCCGGGAGCCCATCAATACCCTCGTGGCGGTCCCCTTAGCTTCGCCTCCCGCCGAAAGCCCGAGTGTGCTGGTTAGCGGGGCAGACTTCTATTCTAGCCCCCGGCTTAGCCCGGATAGCCGCCGCCTCGCTTGGCTTTCTTGGCGTCATCCCAACATGCCCTGGGATGGGACTGAGCTGTGGATAGCCGAGATCCGTGAGGATGGCTCCCTCACGGAGCCCAGGCTCGTCGCTGGCGGCGCTGAGGAGTCGATCTTCCAGCCGGAATTCTCGCCCGATGGCAGCCTCTATTTCGTCTCCGACTGCACCGGATTTTGGAACCTTTATCGCTGGGTTGAGGGCCGCGTCTCTCCCGTGATTCAGCGGGAAGCAGAGTTCGGCGTGCCGCAATGGATGTTCCGGGAATCGACTTACGCCTTTGCTTCTGGACAAGAGATCATCGCCACCTATACGGAGAACGGGATCGGCCACCTGTGCCGCATCGACGCGGGCTCGTGTATTCTCGAGGACATCGAAACCCCCTATACCGATTTTCAGTCAGTTCAGGCCGACGGTTCGAGCGTGGTCTTCCTAGGCGCTTCACCGACCGAATTTCCTTCCGTCGTTCGCTTAGATCTGCGCTCAGGAAAGCTCGAGGTGTTGCGCCGCGCGAGCGATCTCGCGCTCGATCCAGGATTCGTCTCTATCGGGGAATCGATCGAGTTTCCGACCGAAGGCCGGCGCACGGCCTATGGCTTCTTCTATCCGCCCGCGAACGCGAATTTCAACGCGCCACCGGGCGAAAAGCCGCCGCTTTTGGTGATGAGCCACGGCGGTCCGACCGCCGCTAGCCACAACGGCTTGAAACCGCAAGTGCAGTACTACACGAGCCGTGGCTTTGCGCTGCTCGATGTAAACTACGGCGGCAGCACGGGTTACGGTCGAGCTTACCGGCAGCGCTTGCTCGGACAATGGGGCATCGTCGATGTGGATGATTGCACCAATGGGGCCCTGCATCTCGCGGCGCAAGGCAGGGTGGATCCCAAGCGGCTCGCCATCCGGGGCGGCAGCGCCGGGGGATTTACCACGCTCGCGGCACTCGCCTTCCGCAAGGTGTTCACCGCGGGAGCCAGTCATTTTGGGGTGAGCGATCTGGAAGGGCTCGCACGAGAGACGCACAAGTTCGAATCGCGCTATCTCGATAAGCTCATCGGACCCTACCCCGAGTGTGCCGAAATCTACCGGGCGCGCTCGCCGATCCATGCAGTCGATGATCTCTCCTGCCCGATCATCTTCTTCCAAGGCTTGGAAGATACAGTCGTCCCGCCCAATCAGGCGGAGAAGATGGTGGAGGCTTTAAAAAAGAAAGGGCTGCCTGTGGCCTATGTGGCTTTTGAAGGGGAGCATCATGGTTTCCGGCAGGCCAAGAACATCAAGCGCACGCTCGATGCCGAGCTCTATTTTTATTCCAAAGTATTCGGCTTCCAACCGGCCGAGCCGATCGACCCCGTGCCCATCGAAAACTTGGGCTAGCCTCGAAAACCGCCAAGAGAAAGGGTCAAGCCACCCGGATGCCATCCTCCGCCTGCCAAGGCGGACTGACGATGACAGCGAACTCAAGCGGTTCATCGCCGACGTTCTCTATCCACCGTGTACAACCGGCCGGAATGACGATGGCGTCACTGCAGAATAGAGGCTCCGGGTGCTGCTTTCCGCGCGACATACCAACTCGCTTGCGCCTCGTTCAAGTTGCTAAGCACCTCCAACAGGAACTGCTCCAATGGCCCGACGACCATACGTTAGTTACTCATTCTTTGAGCTCTATGAGGAGATCCCCTTCGGCGACATGGATGTTTTCCACCCCATCCGCGAACGCTTTCCAAAAACCCTGCTCGCTGCCGAACTCCTTGACCAAATCGATGTTCTTGATCCCGCCCAGCCAGGCGTTGGGTATGGGAACGCCCATGATGCTGATGCCTTTTAATACGACAATCGGTTTGCCCCGGTCGTACGCAAGGCCCAAACCCGCGCGCATTTTAAGCGTTTTTCCTCCCAACACGGGGAAATCTTCCTCAAGCGGGACCAGAAGCTTCGCACTGACCAAGCCTTCGGAAAGGTCGACGGCGAGCTTTCTCGCCAAGTCGGTGTTCTTAGCCAGCAGGGCATTGAGTTCCTTTTCGCTGAAGCGGATGGTCCGATCCGCCCCCTCTTCGCTGTAAGGCTCTGGCTCAAGCGCTTCTTCCGGCGGCGACTCGCTTCGAGCTCCGCCGGGCTTATCGGGCTCCGCAGCCGCTGCAAAAAAGCTCAAGCGCTCGATCTTGGTGTTCAGAGCCCGCTCTTCTTCGGTATTGAGGGTCACGGGGACAAAATCGGAAGGAAAAAAATAGGCCCTAAAACCCAGAACAGCGACCAACGCGATCACGATAACCGGCGTTAAAAAAATGGCTGTTGCTTGCAGCCAAGCGAAACGGCGTTTTGGCGTCGTCTCCAGGGGCTGATCGTCTCCCATCTAACAACTCTCCCGTTGTTCTTAGAATCGAACCCTTTTGTTAAATCCTAGGATCTCGTGTTGCGCTCATAAACACTCCTTATCGCTTACCACGGGCTCGATGTGGGCGTTAGCGAAATGACTGGTTGTTCCACGGGATCCTTGGATAAGTTTTTATCGTATCCTATTTGGCAGGTAACGCGCCAGCCCTTGGCTTAGTACCGTGCACGCTGAGCCTCGCTCCGTATATCATGAGCACATTGGCCCAAGTCGGGCTTCGCGCATCGCACTTCAGGAGATGCAGGGCGCGGCGCTGCGGAAAGACAGCAATATGACCTCAGCCAACACTGATCTCGCGCTGGTGATGACGGGTGGCAGGGCGCGGGCAGCCTACCAGGTGGGATTTCTTCGCTGTATCGCACGGAGATATCCCGATCTCACTATACCTCTCGCGCGCGAACTCTGGCTCGATGCGAAGCTTAAGCCGCACGTTCCCATCTTCACCACGATCATGCAGTGTAGCACGAGCATGATCGCGGTCTTCGAGGCCGCCGGATGCTGGGTTACGGCGGAACGGCGCTAGCCATGGCCGGCGGTGTGGAGAGCATGACCCACGTACAAGTCGGCCTCCGGCAGAATCTCTCGGACTGGCTCCGGCGGTCACCCAGGTACGCGGTTTCGGCCAGCGCATCAAGGCTCGATGCAGGCCGAAGAACGGCTTGCCACCTTTCTGCTCAATTTTTCCCAGCGCTTTTCTGCGCAGGGATATTCGCCGACCTGCTTCAACCTGCGCATGACTAGGGAAGAGATCGGCGGTTACCTGGGATTGAAACTGGAAACGGTCAGTCGCACCTTTTCGAAATTCCAGGAAGACGGTCTAATCAACGTCCGGAACAAAGCCATCGAGTTAAAGGACGTTGAAGGTTTCAACGTCTGATCGAGCAAAGTTGCTGTTGAGCATTTTTTGTTTTGACAGATTCTTAGTCCGGCTGCAACTTAAGGCGGACCCGCAAAGTCTGCGGGTCGAGGCGGTGATGAATCTCAAAACCGAGATCCTCGGCCAGCGCGAGCATGCGTTCGTTCTCGGACAACATCTCGCCGATTAATTCGCCGGTGCCGCGCGACCGGCAGTAGCGGATCATTTTTTCCAGAAGCGCATTACCCAACTCATGCCTCTGGATATCGGAGCGCACCATAATCGCGAACTCGGCGCGTATGTTGTCAGGGTCGGCCACTGCGCGCACTTCGCCCAAAGACTCGCCGCGCCCAGCGCCGTCGGCGGCGGTGGTGGCGGCGATGAAAGACATTTCCCGTAGACCGCTTCTCGGTCCGCAGC
>JBOIEE010000030.1:0-8070 GCA_050740975.1 Gammaproteobacteria bacterium
CCGTCTAATTGTTCTTTTCTCATTTTTGGTCTTTTTCTACGGCCGCTAGCGTGACTGGAGAGCAACAGTTGTGTTAGAGAACTTTTCTTCCCTGCTTCCCTCTAAGCCACTGGTCAGCGACGGTAAGCGGGTAATCTCATGCGCAGACGAGAACTATTGATCGGCTCCATAGTGGGCGCCATCGCCCTACCGCTGCGGGTTCTCGCTAAAACCAAATCCGAGGCGGTACCCCAAACGATCGAGAAAATCCATCGATCCGAAGAACAATGGCAGAAAGTTCTAACGCCGCAGCAATTCCACGTGATGCGACGAGAAGGAACCGAGCCACCTTTCTCCAGCCCCCTAAACGATGAAAAACGCCAAGGGATCTATGTATGTGCCGGCTGCGAGCTAGCGCTGTTCAGCTCCGAAACTAAGTATGAAAGCGGCACGGGTTGGCCGAGCTTTTTCGACAGCATACCCGGCCACCTCGACACCAAACTCGACGTTAAGCTTATCCTACCCCGAACCGAGTATCACTGCGCCCGCTGTGAAAGCCACCAGGGCCATGTGTTTGACGATGGCCCCCCGCCGACCGGTAAGCGCTGGTGCAATAACGGCGTGGCGCTTAAGTTTATGCCGGACACGGCGCAACACAAGCGTAGCAAAACACTCAAGCCAGCGTAACATGGGTTATACTGGCGCCAGAACAAATTAAGCAACAGTTCCGATGAGCGAAGTAAGGAACGTTACTCCTGAAGAAGCGTGGGAAATCCTGCAAGGTGGTTCTGGCGCGGTTCTGATCGACGTGCGCACCAAGATGGAGTATGACTACGTCGGTCATCCCAAGGGCGCCTCGCATGTCCCGTGGCAGGAATGGCCGGAGTGGCGCATAAATCCCCACTTCGTAACCGACGTCCGCACTTCCCTGATCCACAGTGCGCATAGCCCCGAGACAATTCCGGTGCTAACCCTGTGCCGAAGCGGCCAGCGCTCCCTAGCAGCCGCTCAAGCGCTCTCGATGGCGGGATTTGCTGAGGTATATAACATTATCGAGGGCTTCGAGGGAAAGCGCGATACTGAAGGCCATCGGAATACCCTGGGCGGTTGGCGGTTTCGGGGATTACCCTGGGAACAGACCTGAAGGAGCCGCTTTACCCGCTTGCCTGGGGTAATGTCAAGGTTCAAGATCCCATTGCTTTTTAATATAAGCATATAAAAAGTTATTATTTTTGTAAATAATGAGGGTGTGGTAGATTTTTCCGTTCCGCGAATAAAGCCTAAAGGTATCGCAAATCGATAGCTTGCAAGAAAATTAGCTTATCGAAGTGTATTTCCTTATTAGCAATAACTCGAGTCCTTTGAGGAGCGCAAATGAGTGTGACAGCATTCGACATAAGCCGAATGGCCAGAGAATACGAGACTAAATTGCCGCAAGAGATCGTGGCACTGGCGTTCAGTGTTTTTGATAGTATCGCCATATCTTTCAGCGGAGCGGAGGACGTCGTCTTGCTTGATATGGCCACCAAGATAAGAAAAAACGTGCGAGTGTTTTCTTTGGATACGGGACGCTTACACACGGAGACCTACCGTTATCTGGAGCGGGTTCGCGAGCATTACGGATTGGCTCTTGAGATCCTATTTCCAGAGCCCGGTGCCGTAGAGCAGTTGGTGCGCGAAAAGGGTCTATTCAGTTTCTATCGGGATGGACATCAAGAATGTTGCGCGATCCGCAAGGTTGCACCCTTGCGCCGCAAGCTAGCAACACTCGATGCCTGGATAACCGGGCAACGGAAAGACCAAAGCCCCGGTACCCGAAACCGCATTGCGGTGGTGGAACGGGATGGCGCATTTTCAACCGAAGCACATACCCTAATTAAATTCAATCCCTTAGCAAATTGGACTTCCCACCAGGTGTGGCAATACATCCGTGATAACGAAGTGCCCTACAACGAGTTACACGAGCGGGGTTTCGTCAGTATCGGTTGCGAGCCCTGCACTCGGGCCGTGCTGCCTAACCAGCACGAGCGGGAAGGCCGGTGGTGGTGGGAGGATGTCACCAATAAAGAATGCGGGCTGCATGCGGCAAACGGGGCAATGACCGCAAGGCGTTGATGCCCACGATCACCCTGGTAAAAAAAATCACGGCCGACGGTTTACCGTGTCGCAAATGCGCGGAGGTCGAAGCTCGGCTGCGGGAAAGTGGTTTGTGAGCCCGCATCGATCGCGTTGTGATTGCAAACGAGCGTGACCCGGATAGCGAAGGGTTGCGGCTCGGCGCGGTGCACGGCGTCGAGCGGGCGCCCTTTTTTATCGTCCGCGGCGGCGACGGATAGGCGATCATCTACACCGCGTTTCTTAAGTTTCTCAAGGAGATAGGAGGTGTTGCACGCCAACCCCTCGGAGGCCGAAGAAGCAAAAGCGCTGCTGGAGAGCAATCCGGATTTATACGTTTAGACCGGGGACTTGCTAGTGCACCGGAAGCGCAAAGTCGTTGAATAGGCCGTCTAGGGTTGAATGCGAATCGGCACGGAGGGCGTCATCGACTTTTTCTCGAGTCAAGTGTGGCGCGAAAAGATGGATAAAATCATACATATATCCGCGCAGAGCCATTCCGCGGCGAAATCCGATTTTGGTGATACTGGGTTGGAACAAATGACTGGCATCCAGCGCCTGCAGTTCCCGGTCGACTCGCGAGTCGTAAGCCATGCTGGCGATAATGCCGATCCCTAGCCCGAGCTTTACGTAGGTTTTGATCACATCGGCATCCACCGCGGTAAACACTACTCGCGGTTCTAATCCCTGTTCATTGAACGCTTGATCGAGCTGAGAGCGACCCGTGAAGCCGAATACGTACGTAACGATAGGGTACTCGGCCACGGCTTTCAGGGTCAGCGGCCGCCGCTCCAGAATGGGATGCCCGAGCGGGGCGATAATGCTGCGGTTCCAACGGTAGCACGGCAGCATCACCAGATCGCTGAATAACTCAAGTGCCTCGGTGGCGATGGCGAAATCCACGGTTCGCTTTGCCGCCAGTTCCGAGATTTGCATCGGTGTCCCTTGATGCATATGCAGGGACACCTGCGGATACTTCTTGATGAATTGTTTAATGACCGGGGGAAGCGCGTAGCGGGCTTGGGTGTGAGTGGTCGCGATAGACAAACTGCCGCGCTGCTTATCGGTGAACTCACTGCTAATTCGCCGAATATTCTCTACTTCCGCTAATACGCGACCCGCGGATTCGATGATCGCTTTGCCCGCAACGGTAGCTTCGGTCAGGTGCTTACCTTTGCGGGCAAAGATCTGTACGCCTAACTCGTTCTCCAACAAACCGATCTGTTTGCTGATCCCGGGCTGCGAGGTGTACAGGCTCTCCGCAGTAGCAGATACATTCAAACCATTCTGCACAACCTCCCAAATGAAGCGCAACTGTTGGAGCTTCATAGCTTCATAGCTTCATAGCTTCATAGCTTCATAGAATAAACATATTTCGATTTATTCTTTTTGATTATACCCTTGACCGGCTACATTACCAACAGCCTAAAACGCTCGAGGACTTGTGCATGGACATCGGGTACACCGTCTCTGGGTTTATCGTGGGATTGATCGTAGGCCTTACCGGTGTTGGTGGAGGGTCTCTAATGACGCCCATTCTGGTCGTAATTTTCGGTATCAAACCCGCCATTGCGGTGGGCACCGATCTGCTGTACGCCGCCATCACCAAAAGCGGAGGGGTTTTCGTCCATCACCGACAGCAAACCATAAAATGGAAAGTCGTTGGGCTGTTAGCCCTGGGTAGTGTCCCTACGGCGCTGGCCACGATCGCTGTCCTTAAGTCCTTAACCGCTAAGGGGATCGACTACGAAAATGTCATGACCACGACCTTGGGAGTGGCGCTGATCCTTACCTCGCTCGTGTTGTTATTCAAAAACCAACTCCTAGAAATCGGCAGACACGAAAAACTTGCGGCCGTGAAAGCGATGCACCGCCAGCTAAAGACTCCGATGACCATCGGCGCAGGAGCTGTTCTCGGCGCGCTAGTGACACTCTCTTCCGTAGGCGCCGGTGCTCTCGGGGCTGCGGTGCTGCTTTTTTTGTACCCGAGGTATCCCGCGGTCAACATCGTCGGTACAGATATCGCTCATGCGGTACCCCTGACCGCGGTTGCGGGGTTAGGCCACGCGCATCTCGGCACCGTAGACTACTCCTTGCTGGTGAGCTTGCTGTTCGGCTCCTTACCAGGGATCATGATCGGTTCGCGTTTCGGGATGCGACTTCCAGATCGTTTAGTGCGCAACCTGCTTGCCAGCATGTTGCTTTTGATTGGTTTGCGCTTCGCGCTGTAAAGTCCTACCGTTAGAGGCGGCGCGACGTGAACTAAGTCTCTACCGCTTTTATTCTCTTTTGTAGCCATCGGCAAAAGGCATCGACCCTGTCGATGGCTATATAATCCTTTATCTTGCTCTGCTTTAGGCGTGGGTTCTTCTGTAGCTTTCAATCATACCTGCCATCTGATCCTTTAACAATAGCTTCTCTTTTTTCATATTCTCTAGAGAAAAATCATCCATCGCCAAAGCACCGATATTGGCTTCGTGAACCCTCCGTTTTAGGTCATTGTGTTTCTCATACAATCGCTTAAAGTTAATGTCTTCCGATAGCAGTGCATTTACAATTTCCTGGTCGTATTCGAACATATAACCCCCTCTCTCGTTGATAAGGAGCACGGCGGCCGCACCAAGCGAATGACAGTGGACCTCGTCTGGTCATTCAGTTGATCTGTCCGAGACAAAAGCCGTAGCGACTTAATTGGCTGTAGATAGGTCCTCTCTCTTGGCACCCCTTTCTACGCACATTACCATAACCTAGCGCAGAAATATTGCTTCCACAACCCTGGTCGGGTAGCGCGGAACCTGGTATTTTGTCGATGGTCCTTATGATCGATCTATTGGCACGATGGTTCACCGAGAAATGGCTCCGATATCCGAGCTTAATGCAGATGATGTTGCATTGTTCCAAGAAGCCATTGGCGCCGTAAAGCCGTTACATAGCTCTAAGGTCTTGCTGCGACGTCCGGGCCCCTTGCCCGTACCGAGCAAGCGTTTGGCGCGCGAAAGGGAGGTTCTGAAAGAGATGTTAAACGGGAGCTACGACCCGAGTGAGCTAGAGACGGGAGAGGAGTTGCTCTACTGTCATTCGTCTATATCCTGGCCACAATTTCGAAAATTGCGGCGAGGATGTTTCAGCATACAAGCAGAGCTTGACCTGCACGGGATGACGGTGCCTCTCGCGCGCCAGGCACTGAGGAGCTTCCTGTCTCAATGCATAGTGCTGAGATATCGCTGTGTACGAGTCATCCATGGAAAGGGCAACGGGTCCTTCAACCGGCAGCCTGTTCTGAAACAAAAGTTAAAACATTGGCTAAGTCAGCGGCATGATATTCTCGCGTTCTGTTCAGCCCGACGGGTAGATGGGGGCACGGGGGCAGTCTATGTGCTGCTTAAGCGCGGGCATGATCCGATTTGAAGCAGGCGTCTCTCGCCAGGTTGGCCATATCTCCAACAAGGTGGCTCCCCAATCCGGCGGAGAGTGACTCGATGCCCAAAACGTCTATAATCCGCGAGCTTGTTTGTTCCAGGCGGACCATTCACGATTTCAGGCCCGAGGCCGTGCCAGAAGATCTGATTCTGCAGGCCATCGAACTAGCGCGATGGGCGCCGAATCACCGCTTATCCGAACCTTGGAGATTTTATCTTTTGGGGCCAGCGACCGCCGAATCGATCGCGCGTTTGAATGCCGAACGTGTCGCCGCACGCAGAGGCCCAGAGGCTGCAAATGCTAAATTGCGCCGCTGGCGCCAGATCCCGGGATGGATGGTGCTAACTTGCCTGAAACCACCGGATCCCGTTCAAGAACGAGAAGACTACGCCGCGTGTTGCTGCGCAGTGCAGAATTTTTGCCTTTTTTTGTGGAGCCACGGCATTGGAGTGAAATGGACCACGGGAGATGTAACGCGTGAGCCGCACTTTTTTGAATTGCTGAACATTGACCCGAGCCGAGAGTTTCTGGTCGGTTTGTTTTCGTATGGCTACCCTGCGGTGGTGCCACAGATCAAACGCCGGCCCGTGTCGGAGATCACCTCTTGGCGGCCTTGATCAAGGGCCGAAATAAAGCGCCCGGAGTTTCCCTAGTCTCAACACCCTTCAGTTAATCCCGTTAGGCGAGAGAGCTATCGACGCGCGCGGGACCAGGGTTGCTTGGATGTCCTGCATCAGGTCGGCGTACAATGCTTCCGCCGCGTGGATGTTGTTCGTCGTCATGCCCTGCGAAAGTGTCACAAGAGCCGTTTCTGCATCGCTCGACCCGAAAGCAACGGCTACTTTGCACCAGGCAAAGGCTTGCATGCGGTTCGGCACCACACCGCGGCCCAGAGCATAGGCCAAGCAAAGCAAATGTTGCGCCTCGCCCACACCCTGTCGGGCGGCCTTTTGTAACCAGGCGACGGCTTTCCCGTAATCTTGGGCTGTGCCGCGTCCCCGGCCGTACATCTGACCCAGATGATATTGAGCATGCGCGTGGCCTTGCTCGGCGGCGTGCAGAAATAACGCGAAAGCCTCTCGATCATCGCGCTGCCGTCCCGTACCGTTCCGGTATGCTAAAGCGAGCTGGAAGGTCTCGTCCGCCGAGGGCGCTTTTGCACGTGTAGGGAGGGACGGGGGCGGCTGCTGAACGATTCGCTGTTGCGTGTTCACATGGCCAGTCTTCAATTGCGACCATTCGGCTTGCAACCATCCGAGCACCGCGATCCCAACGGTCAACACCAGCCCCGCCGGTAAGGCCCAGGATTTTCCTTTAGTTAGGCGCGGCTGAGGTCTGCTCTGTATTAAGCTCTTTGGGGTGTCGACTACCAAAGTCGGTGCCGCTTGATTTAAGGACTCGATAAAGCTCGCAACTTCGCTCGCATCGGTGTAGCGCTGTCCGGGATCTTTCGCCGTCATGCGATCAAGCAGAGTTTGGTAGCAACGGTAGCGCTCGGGTAGCCGCGGCAAAGGCTGTTCGATGTTCTTTACGATGATCGCGATTTCGGATTCACCATCGAAGGGTTTTTCTCCCACCAACAACTCGTAGGCAATAATGCCCAGGCTGTATGTGTCGGCGCGCGCATCCACCGACTGGGCAAGCGCCTGCTCTGGACTAAGGTAGTGTGGGCTCCCCAGGGTGATTCCAGCCTTGGTCAGGCTGTTGTCGACACGTAAGCTCTTAGCGATGCCGAAGTCACTGAGTAGCGGCGTGCCATCGGCGCGGAACAGGATGTTGGCCGGCTTGACATCGCGATGCACGATCCCCTGCTTGTGGGCGTAGGATAAACAACGCGCTATGGTGGCGATGAGCGCCAGGGATTCCTGCTCAGGCAACAAACCCCGCGTGATACGCGCCTCCAGGGATCCCCCTTCGAGGTACTCCATAGAAATAAAATGGTGTCCCTGGGCGATCCCGATATCATGCACGTTGATGATATTGGAATGATTCAGGCTGGCGATGATCCGCCCCTCATTGACAAAGCGCTCCGAGAACTCTTGGGATGCGGCGTCGGTAAGGATTTTCAGGGCTACAGGACGGGCCAAAGACTCTTGGATGGCGTAATACACCGATCCCATGCCGCCACGAGCGATTTGGCGTTGTATGCGATACCCCGGTATCGTGTTGGATCGCAATGGGTTCATCGAGCGCCCTGAGCTCCCTCCCGAGCGAGGAGCGTCAAACTATAGATACTAGCCCAAGTACCGTGAGCAAAGCTATCGTCGCCAGGACCATCGCCCTAACGGAACGCCCTTTTTTGCTTACTGTGGGGGTCTGAGTCTGGGTTTGGGTGCTCCGTGTTTTGGCCATATGCGACAAAATCGATTCCATGTCTACCTTGATTGTCTTCGCCGATGTCTCATCACCCCTATCGGCAGATGCTTGCTCGAGGCGTTGTTGCCAAGTTTGCGACAGTTTCCCTAAAACGGCGTTGGTGTCCACGCATACCGTCTTTTGCGAATGATTCGGAATCTTATCGGATCCACCCACCCTTGCTTGTATGGCTAGCCTAGC
>JBOIEE010000031.1:0-8788 GCA_050740975.1 Gammaproteobacteria bacterium
ATGGTGCTGAGGCGTATCCCGGCGGAAATACCAGATCTGGATGATCTGGGTATGCCCGAGGTGTTGAAGCAGCTCATTATGCATAAGAGGGGGCTGATCTTGATGGTAGGAGCGACGGGCTCCGGCAAATCCACCACCTTGGCAGGCATGATCAACCACCGTAACACCATGATCCCCGGCCACATCCTGACCATAGAGGATCCCATTGAGTTTTCTCATCCTAACATCAAGTCCATCGTCAACCAGCGAGAAATCGGCGTCGACACGCTTTCCTATCGGGCGGCACTGCGCAGCGCGATGCGCGAATCCCCGGACGTGATTCTAATCGGCGAGATCCGCGACCGGGAAACCATGGAGACCACGCTTGAGCTGTGTAACACCGGGCATTTATGCCTTTCAACCTTGCATGCCAACAACGCCAATCAGGCTCTGGAGCGGGTAATCAACCTGTTTCCGCAGGATCTGCACAAACAATTGTTTATGGACTTGTCCTTAAACGTTCACAGCATCATTTCCCAACGCCTGGTGATGGGTATCGACGGCAAGCGCTGCGCGGCGGTGGAGGTGATGATCAGCACCCCGCATCTGGCTGATCTGGTGCTGAAAGGCGAGCTCGGTCAGATCAAGGAGGCGATGGAATCGAGCGGTGTCCCCGGTATGCAGAGCTTCGATATGGCCTTGTATAATCTTTACAAAGGCAAGCGCATCGAACTGCGGGAGGCTTTGAACAACGCCGATTCACGCACCAATTTGGAGGCCAAGATCAATTTCGGCTAGCGCAGGAACTGCCCAAGTTAAGGGCTATCCTACCGGCAGGTGGGCGATCCTGTGGGGATCAATCGGGCAGTGATCCAGGCCGGGTAATAGATCTCAGAGTCACACTTCCTTCACTTAGCGCGTTCCACTCGCCTGGCACCCCAAGTCGTGCCACGGTCGCCGTGGGCAATAATTTTCCGTCTTCCGGTATTTCTACGTCGCCACATAAATACAGGATCAGGTGCTCGAGGCCGGGGTTGTGCCCGACCAACAAGACGATCCGTTGGTGCTCGGGTCGCTCGCGGACAATGTCAAGTAGGGAGCCGGCTGTGGCCGCATAAATACGTTCGTCCCAAACGACTCGCCGGGCGTCGATAGGAAGCGTTTCGCAGATCGCGTGGGTGGTTTGCACGGCCCGCAGGGCGGGTGAGCTCAGGATGGAATCGGGCATTATTTTCCGGCCCCGCAACCAATTCCCTATGCGTTTTGCATCCCTTTTGCCGCGTTTAGCAAGCGGCCTGTCGTGATCCATCGCGGCATCCGTATCCCAGGCGGATTTCGCGTGCCGTACGATCAACAACTCGCGTGCGTTCTTTTGTTCGTTCATAGAGGCATGCCCCGCTCTCGGAAGTCGCTTTTCAGCTTCTTTTTTCCTTCCTTGTCAACACCCCTTCGCAAGGCTTCCAGCCTTAGCAAACCATTCTGCAGGCCCATTTTAACACCTGGGCCAAGATGGCGTTTGCTTCCGGCACCGAAATCGGGTGGAATTGTTGCGCTTGACAAAACGACTCTTGGGGGTGTTTCGTGCCTATTCGAGTCTCAAACGCTAAGAGGGGGGTGAGTGGGTATGAAGTGGAAAGTGGGTGACCTATTAGGCCGATTGCTCTGTTTCGCCGGGGTTCATGATTTCAGGATCATCGAAGTGATCTTCGGTTTCGGCGTGGACGATACGGTGGAAAAGGTCCAGTGTCAGCGTTGTCGCCTGGTAACGACCCGCAAGGGATAGCAAACCTTGTGAACTTCTAACAGCGCTTACCAAACCACGCCAATTCTCGCGCACGGGCACCGGGCGCATTTCCCGGGGTTAAAGTCTGAAGCTTGCATGCCGCTATTACAGACGATGCTGTTTGCGGATCGCGCAACCGTCGTACAACTCATTATGGTGGGCGTTCAAGCTGTGCGAAATACAATACCGATCTCGCTGGATGCGTTAGTTGTCATCGTCATCCTGTTTTTGCTGTCTTTTGGCGGTAATTTTTACCAACGATTCCAATATGCGGATTTATTGGAGGGGCACAAGAATCTTAACTTGAGCAGACAGCTCGTGGAGTCACACTTAGCGCAGGCCCAGAAATTATTAGCCGATTGTAACAAGTGGGCAGTGGGAGAAGCGTCCAAGAACAGACGGAACAATAAAAAAAGGTCACTTAGCAAGAATTAGACGTCTCCCGCGCAGGTTCCTGTTGGTTGGGGCTACTGCTCCTGACCGATCGTTTGCTTCGGTCCCTGCCGCCTAGCGAGGTCTGCTATGCTTTAAGCTCCAATCCACCGCCTAGGAGGATCCATGAAGATCACCATCGATATCGATGCGACCCCGGCAGAGGTGCGTGAGTTTTTTGGTCTGCCAAACCTAAAGCCGCTGCAGGAGGAATTCGTCGATATGCTGCGCGATCAGATGAAAAGCGGTATGGCGGGGACCGATGCCTTGAACTGGATGAAATCTTTGTGGCCCGTCCAACTGCAAACGATGGAGACGGTCCAAAAAGCGTTTTTTGAAATGCTAAATGCGAGCGAGAAAAAAGCCGATGCGCAGCAGACGAGCGGAAGACCGCGGGAGTAAATGGGTGATGGATCGCCAAGAAACTTATAGAAATGCAACGCGCGACGTTCCATCCGTGGATTCTATCCCTTAACGCCGCGCGTTTCCCTTATACCACCACGTCCCGGCTGTGATCGGCTCCCTGGGGGAGAGGGAGGACCAAAGGATAGCGAAACAGGTTCCTTATGTCTGTGAAATATTTCACAGATATTCTGTGAAATATTACCTAGGATTTTGTTATTTTCGCCGCACCGAAGTAGGGTTTTAGCGCCTCTGGGATACGCATGCTGCCGTCTTGTAGCTGGAAGTTTTCCATCAGCGCGATGAGGGTACGCCCCACGGCTAGTCCCGATCCGTTTAGGGTATGCACCAGTTCCGGCTTCCCAGTCTCGGGATCGCGCCATCGCGCCTTCATGCGCCGGGCTTGAAAAGATTCGAAATTACTGCACGATGAGATCTCCCGGAAGCGCTGCTGGGCGGGCATCCAGACCTCGAGATCGTAGGTCTTGGCGGAGGCGAAACCGAGATCGGCCGTGCACAGGCTCACCACGCGATAGTGCAACCCCAGACGTTGCAACACCGTTTCCGCATGCGCTGTCAGCTCTTCTAATGCCTGGTAGGATTGCTCCGGTGACACCAATCTTACCAGTTCGACCTTTTCAAACTGGTGCTGGCGGATCATCCCGCGGGTGTCTTTGCCGTAAGAGCCGGCTTCGCTGCGAAAACACGGGCTGTGGCAAGCGAAGTTTAGGGGCAGCTGATCGGCGATGATCTGCTCGCGCGCGAGGTTAGTGACTGGAACCTCGGCGGTAGGAATGAGATACAGTCCTTGCTCACGCACCGCGAACAGATCGGCCTCGAACTTGGGCAACTGACCGGTGCCTTGCATGGCCTCGGCATTGACCAGAAAAGGAACGTAGACCTCCTTATAACCGTGCTCGCGGGTGTGCAAGTCCAACATGAACTGGATCAAGGCTCTCTGCAATCTCGCGAGCGGGCCTGAGAGCACCACAAAGCGGCTTTTGGCGATGCGCGCCGCCGCCTCAAAATCCATCGCGCCCAGGCACTCGCCGAGCTGCACGTGGTCCTTGGGCGGAAAATCAAACCTCGGTAGCTCGCCCCAGCGCCGGATCTCCACGTTGTCCGCATCCGAGCGGCCCACCGGCACGGAATCATGGGGCAGGTTTGGTACCCCGAGCAGGATGTCGTCTAAGGCCCGCAGCGTTTGTTCCAGTTGGACTTCCGTTTCTTTTAATCTTTCTCCAAGACCGACCACCTCCGCCAACAGCGGGTCTGCATCCTCGCCTCGCGTTTTGGCTTGCCCGATCATCCTGGATTTCTCGTTGCGCTGCTGCTGCAGTGCTTGGGTTTGCACGTGTAGCTGTTTGCGCTCGGTTTCCAGCCGCTGCAAGGCTTGCGCATTAAGCGCGTAACCGCGACTTGCCAACCGCGTGGTGACCTCTTGTAGGTGGTTTCGCAACAACTGGGGATCGATCATGGGACATCCTCCACTTGGACTCGCGCCGGCCAAACCGCCTCGAGGCGGGTGGGGCGCACCCGGTCGGCTAAGGGGCGGCAAGCGCTGAGGTTTGGGTCAGTCATGCAAGCGGAGATGACCGCAGGGCTAATCCCCCGCGTCGGCGGCATCCAGTACGTCCACACCCGGTGGCGGTACGAACTTAAAGAGAGCAGGGTCGATGCGACCGTTGCGCTTTTCCCCGGAAAACACGATGCGCGTGGTTTGACCGAAGTTATCGAAAAGCTCCATCACCTCCACCCGTGGCCCAGCGAAGCCTAAGCGTATAAGCGCGTATTGAGCTTGCTCTTTGCGCGGTTTGAGCCGCATCCATTCCAGTCCGTCCGCTTTACCCAGTTCGGAAACCTCAAATTCGCGGTCGATGTCCGTGCTGCCACTTAACAGCAAGGCTGGTGTCTCGGTCACGGCGGCATCGAAAGGCTTGACCGAAACCTGCTCGAGATCCTTGTCATAGACCCACACCCGCTCCCCATCCGCGACGATGGACTGTTGGTAGGGGGCCGAATAGTCCCAGCGGAAAAGGCCCGGTCGCTGCAGATACACCTGACCGCGAGAAGCCTCCAGTTGTTGACCTTGCTCACTCAACAGGGTCTGCTCAAACTTTGCCGTCAGCGTCTTGAAATCACGCAGAAAGCTATCCAGATGATCCCGGCCTTTGCCCCAAGCCCCCGCGGGAGAAGCGCAAACGAGTAGCCACACGATCAGGCAATCGGATCTTTTCAAGTACCATCTCTGTGGCCATGTTTGTGAGCGGAGGCACATAGCTCAAACTTTGGGTGGAGGCGGGGCAAGCACGTCGCGCGCACCATTCGCCTGTAACTCGCCTATGATGCCGCTGCGCTCCATTTCTTCTAACATGCGCGCCGCTCGATTGTAACCAATCTTGAGCCGGCGCTGCACGGCAGAAATCGAAGCGCGCCGCGTTTCGGTGACCATGCGCACCGCCTCGTCGTACAAAGCGTCCATCCCTTCGTTGCTCACATCAATACTCGGGCCTGACTCCTCCTGGGGCGGGCCTTCCAATATCTCCTCGATATAATCGGGAGGACTGACTGATTTCAAGTAATCCGCTACCTTATGGACCTCTTGATCCGAGACAAACGCCCCATGCACCCGCACCGGCGTGGCCGTGCCCGGCGGTAGATAGAGCATATCACCATGTCCCAACAGGCTCTCCGCACCCATCTGATCCAAGATGGTACGGGAATCCACCTTGGATGACACTTGAAACCCTACCCGGCAAGGGATGTTGGCCTTTATGAGCCCGGTGATCACGTCTACAGACGGCCGCTGCGTCGCCAGGATCAGATGGATCCCCGAGGCACGCGCCTTCTGCGCCAGGCGAGCGATCAGTTCCTCCACCTTCTTGCCCACCGTCATCATCATGTCGGCGAGCTCATCCACGATCACCACGATGTACGGCAGTCTTTTCAGCGGCTGGCCCAATTCGTCGCCGAGGCTGGGCTCGCTGAGGAGCCTGCGATTAAAGCCGGTGATATTGCGCACCCCCAAGCCCGCCATCAAACGGTAGCGCCGCTCCATCTCGGCAACGCACCAGCGCAGGGCGTTGGCAGCCTCCTTCATGTCCGTGACTACCGGCGCCAGTAGCGAGGGTATGCCTTCGTACACAGACAGCTCCAGCATTTTGGGATCGATCAAGATCAGGCGCACGTCCTCCACCGGCGCCTTGTAAAGCAAGCTCAGTATCATGGCGTTGAGCGCCACCGATTTACCCGAGCCGGTGGTCCCAGCAACCAGCAGATGCGGCATACGACCGAGATCGACCACCACGGAGGCACCGCTGATGTCCTTGCCCAAGGCCATGGTTAGGGGTGACTTCGCGGCCTCATACGCGCGCGACCCCAGGATCTCGCGCAAACACACCAGCTCGCGCTGCTCGTTGGGGATCTCCAAGCCGATGACCGACTTGCCCGGGATCACTTCCACTACGCGCACGCTGATCGTGGAAAGGGATCGCGCCAAATCCCGAGACAGGCTGGTGATGCGGCTGGCTTTGACTCCGGGCGCCGGCTGCAGCTCGAAGCGCGTGATCACCGGGCCGGGATGCACCGCTACTACGTGGGTCTCGATCCCGAAGTCCATGAGCTTCAATTCCACTTGGCGCGACATCGCCTGCAGTACCTCCGCGGGGTAGCCCCCCACACGCGGCGGTGGATCGTCCAGCAACCTTAACGGCGGCAGTTCTTCACCGGGAGCCAAAGGGAACAACTTCTCTTGCCGCTCCACTTCCGCCCGATCGCTGATGGGCATGCGGTCGACGGCTGGCTCTATGCGGGGTTTTGGTCGGCCGGCGACTTTTTGTTTTTCGGTCTCGATCAAGGTCTCGCGCTCCTGTCGCGCCTTGCGCCCCATCGCTTGGAGCACCAACCTGCGTCCTAGCGCCCGCAGTCGCGCTATGGCCCCAAGCGTGTACCGGCCTGTGGTATCCATCAGCCCCAGCCACGACAGGTGGGTAAGAAGCGTGATGCCGGTCAAAAGCAGGGCCACCATGATCACGGTGGCCCCAAGAATGTTGAATACCTCGCTCAGCCCTTCGCCCACCACATTACCCAGAATCCCGCCGTTTGCTTCCAAGCTATGCAGCCAGGAGAGACCGCAGCCGGCGCCAATGCTGAGTACTAGCCCCAGAAAACGCAAACTGAGATGAAATAAGTCTAAGCGAATCGCCCAGCGGCGGCCGAGCAACAACCAGCCGCTGTAAGCGATGACCACCGGAAACGCATAGGCAAGCTGTCCAAAACAGAAAAACAGCAGATCGGACAACCACGCGCCCGCCACTCCGGTGGCATTGGCGACTCGTGCTTGCCCCGCAGCATGTGACCAACCGGGATCCGCGGGGTCATGGGTCACCAAGGCCAGCAAAAAAAACAACGCTACCGAGAAGAAGACGATGAGGATCCCTTCTCGCAAGCAGGTCAAAAGCTGCGTCCCGATATCCAAAGAGTGGGCGTTTTTGCGAACCGCTTGAGCCATGACACTGAGTTAAACTAAGCTCTTAGTAGAAAGCGATAACAAATTGTTATTATAAGCTAAAAAGAGACATTAAGGAACCCGAACGGGGGGATCTTGGGGTCGAAAGCAAGCGTGTGGCGCGGTGCGAGGCAACGCCGGACTACCTCGAATCTAAAAGCTAGACATCCAAAAACAGCCAAGACGCTTCCTGGCGGCGGCTTAGCTCATAGGCTTTTATTCGCTCCGCGTGTTCCAGGGTTAGGCCAATTTCGTCCAGGCCTTTTAACAGGCGGTTCTTGGCCGCAGGGTCGATGGCGAACTGCAAGGCCTGTCCCTGTGGCGTGATTACCCTTTGGCCAGGCAAATCCACGTGCAGCCGATAACCCGGCTTCGCAGCCACTCCCTTAAACAAACGGTCGACCTCGGCGGCCATGAGCGTGATCGGAAGCAGCCCGTTGTTGATGCAATTGCCGTAGAAAATATCCGCGAAGTTGGGCGCGATGAGGCAGCGGATCCCGAAATCCAACAAAGCCCACGCCGCGTGCTCGCGCGAGGAGCCGCAGCCGAAATTGGCCCGCGTCAGCAAGATCTGCGCGCCTTGGTAGCGGGCTTGATTAAGCACAAACGACGGATTTTTAGGCCGTTGGTCGCAATCCTGTCCGGGCTCCCCGTGATCCAAATAGCGCCATTCGTCGAACAGATTGACGCCGAATCCCGTGCGCGTGATGGACTTCAGGAACTGCTTAGGAATGATGGCGTCGGTGTCCACGTTGGCCCGATCCAACGGTGCCACGAGGCCATCGAGTCGGTTAAAGGCTTGCATAGAGTTCGGTATCTAACAGATTCGAAAGGGAATAACCAATCTTATAAACAAAACGCCTGTTCGCAAACGACTTGTGCCGCACCCTTGTTAGCATAGGGTCGCCCGCTCCGCGCTCAGCGGTATTCTACGCCAAGTCCCGACTCACGCGACGCATCCCGATACCCGCGCCGATCCCATTACCAATACGCCCGCCCTTGCGATTATTCCAGTTGATTGTATAATTTGTTTCATATGAATCATTTTGAGAGCGGGCGAATGACTTCCAAGAGAAGAGTTTTCAAGCCCCAGCAGCCGTCCAGTGCCCCGGGTGGAGTGGCCGGCGAAGCCATCGGCACTGAGGCGTTTCGCCGGTTGGGGTTAGTCAATGACCGCGCCGATCTGGTGAAACAGATCCACCGAGGTTTTCGTGTCTCGGTCATCGAGAAGCTGGCCGATGAGCTTTGCTTACCGCAGCAGACCCTACTGAAGGTGACCAAAATCGCCCCGGCGACGCTGACTCGGCGTCGCAAGAGCGCTTCCGGGCTGCTGTCGCCCGAGGAGAGCGATCGGGTATATCGGATCGCGGCGGCCTACCGCAGCGCTCTGCAGTTGTTCGAGGGTGAGGCCGAGTCGGCACGGCGCTGGCTCAACGAGCCTGCCAAGGCACTGGGCGGTAACAGCCCGCTTCAGCATCTGGACACCGAGGCCGGGGCTGCCGAGGTACGGGACCTAATCGGTCGCCTGGAGCACGGCGTCTATACCTGATGCGGGCCTACCGCCTGGTGAAGGCGCGGTATGCCGACACGGCGTTGGACAGCTCCGGTGCGAAGGCCCACGGTGGTCGTTGGAACAGCAAGGGCGTGAGGATGGTGTACGCATCGGACAGCGTTGCCCTGGCCGC
>JBOIEE010000032.1:0-7244 GCA_050740975.1 Gammaproteobacteria bacterium
CGTTCGGCGTGACGCCAACCACAGGCTCAAAGCGATGGTTAACACTAAGGCGATCTCCGAAGACGGGGAGAAGGACGCAGAGGGGCGCATCCAGAAACTAACTGATGAGCATATCAAAAAAGTCGACGAGATCCTTGAGACCAAAGAAAAAGAGCTGATGGAATTCTGATTGGAACCCGTGCGCGACAGCTGTCACCTGGAACTGCGACATTTTCGGCGAGGATCCTGTAGCCACCCTGTGATCACGGTAGGCGGCTTAATAGGGCGGGTCCCGTGAGCGACCCTAATCTGCGTATGCCACGGCACGTCGCTATCATCATGGATGGCAACGGGCGTTGGGCGCAAAAGCGGCAACTGCCACGCATTGCTGGGCATCGGGCGGGGGTGGAAACCGTGCGTCAGATCGTCCAGACCTGCGGGGAAAACGGAATAGGCATCCTGACCCTGTTCGCCTTTAGCAGCGAAAATTGGAGGCGCCCGAAGCGCGAGGTATCCCTGCTGATGGATCTATTTCTAAGCGCTTTGCAACAAGAGATTGAGGAACTGGACGATAAGAACGTCCGCTTGCGCGTGCTCGGGGATCGGCGGGCTTTCCCGGAGAGCTTGCAGCAGTCGATCCGCGACGCTGAAAAGCTGACCGCTTGCAACGAGGGATTGCATCTTTTCATAGCCGCGAACTACGGTGGCCGCTGGGATATCACACAAGCGGTAAAGCGCTTAGCGCAAGAGGCCGCATCTGGATCGTTGGATCCCGCGGAGATCGACTCAGAGCTGATCGGTTCCCGTCTCAGCCTGCACGGCGTGCCCGAGCCGGATCTGTTTATCCGCACCGGAGGAGAACAGCGGATTAGCAATTTTCTGCTGTGGCATCTGGCCTACACGGAGCTTTATTTCACCGAATGTTTGTGGCCGGAGTTTGACCGGGACGAATTCGCAAAAGCACTGGCCTCGTTTGCAAGACGGCAGCGGCGTTTTGGCCAGACCGCCGAACAGGTGCAGCAACTAAGCCGTGCTTAACGAACGCGTGTTTACCTCAGCCGTGCTGGGGCCTTTGGTTGTTCTTGCGGTCCTTTTGTTGCCAACCTTATTAATCTCGGTGATGCTGGGCGCCGTTGGGTTGCTTGGCGCGTGGGAATGGTCGGCTCTGGCTGGTTGGAGAAACACCGCCGAGCGGCTAGCCTATGTCGGGATCGCGGCTGCGCTTATGGCTCTGGTGATGAGGTACCTGAACAGTTGGGGCAATGAGGGTTTGTTGGCCATCGGGCTGGGCTGGTGGTGTATCGCCTGTGCCAGCGTTGTCGCCTATCAGCTAAAGAAGCTTGAGCTGCCCCACTCGCCTTGGCTGCGGGGACTTGCCGGATTGTTAACGGTGATCCCGTCTTGGGGAGCGATGGTGTCCTTGCATGGGTCCTCGGACGAGGGCCCTTACTTGCTGCTGTTCTTGGTGTTGTTAGTTTGGGCCGCAGACATTGGCGCTTATGTGGTTGGACGGCGCTTTGGCAGACACCACCTGGCGGATCGAGTCAGTCCAGGAAAAACCTGGGAAGGGGTGGTGGGCTCCCTAGGCGGCACGGCGCTGGTGGCTGGAGCCGGGATGTCCGCCTTGATCCCCAGCCATATCGTGGCCTGGCCGTTTCTGGTGTTGTGCATGCTAACCGGTCTGGTGTCTATAATTGGGGATCTGTTGGAAAGCCAGTTTAAACGCTCCGCCGGCGTAAAAGACAGCGGAAACCTATTACCCGGTCATGGGGGTGTGTTGGACCGCATCGACAGCTTAACGGCGGCGGCGCCTTTTTTCGTCTTTGGCGTCATGCTACTGGGGATTAAGCTTTGATCGGCGTGAGCATCCTCGGCTCCACCGGCACCATCGGGGTGAACACCTTGGACGTTGTGGGCCGCCATTGCGATCGTTTCCGGATCATCGCGCTGACAGCGAACACGGACGTAGAGGGCTTGTACCGGCAATGTGTGCAATGGCAACCGAAATATGCGGTGATGGCGGATGGGAGCAGCGCTCTAGCCCTAAAGGAACGACTCTCTCGCTTTGAAACGGAAGTGTTGGCCGGGATTGACGGTTTGGAACATGCTGCAAGCTGCCCGGAGGTGGACTTCGTCATGGCCGCTATTGTCGGTGCAGCAGGACTATTGCCGACCCTAGCGGCCGCGAACGCAGGCAAACGGGTACTGCTGGCAAACAAAGAAGCCCTGGTAATGTCGGGTCGACTGTTCATGGACGCGGTGCGCACGCATGGGGCGGAGCTGTTGCCTATCGATAGCGAACACAATGCGGTGTTTCAGTGCATGCCAACGGGGTTCGAGCGTGGGCTTCACGAGGTCGGCGTGAACCGAATCGTACTCACAGCATCCGGGGGGCCTTTCAGGACCTTGCCAGCGGGCAAGCTGCGCGACGTGACCCCGAGCCAGGCCTGCCTCCATCCGAACTGGGTGATGGGGCAGAAAATTTCGGTGGATTCCGCCACGATGATGAATAAGGGCTTGGAGATCATAGAAGCGTGTTGGTTGTTCAACGCCGACGGCGATCGCGTCCACGTAGTGGTCCATCCGCAGAGCGTCATCCATTCCCTCGTCGAGTACGCCGACGGCTCGGTGTTGGCGCAATTGGGTAATCCGGATATGCGCACCCCGATCGCCCACGCGTTATCATGGCCCGAGCGGATAGAATCTGGCGTTGACACGCTCGATCTGTTTCAAGTCGCGAGGCTGGATTTCGAGCCACCGGACCCAGAACGCTTTCCATGCCTCGATCTGGCGCGCGCAGCGCTGCGTACGGGCGGAACCAGCAGCGCCATATTGAACGCCGCCAACGAGGTTGCTGTGTCGACTTTTTTACAGGGAGCGCTCAATTTTGCCGATATCCCCCTAGTCATCGAGTCGACCTTGGATGGCGTAACAGCGCACGAAGCCTCCTCGCTGGAAGCCGTATTGGCGGATGATTTCGAAGCGCGGCGCTATGCCGCCCAAACGGCGCACCGATGGAGTCAGAGCTTGTGAAAAAATCTACTGCGCTCGGGATCTCGCGTTCCGGCGGTGCTCGGAATCCTCATGTATTTCAATATACACTACGGTTCCTGCGCTCCGGCGGAACACGACCTCCCTTCGCTCGCGACGATTTTTTCACAAACTCTCAGCTATGAACGCCCTGCAAGCGCTTCTTTTCTTTGTGCTCGCACTGGGCTTGTTGATCACCATCCACGAGTTCGGGCATTTTTGGGTTGCCCGCCGCTTGGGCGTGAAAATCCTTCGTTTCTCAATTGGTTTCGGTCGGGCGCTGTGGTCGCGGCGGGTGGGGTCTGACCGCATGGAGTTGGTGATCGCCGCCATCCCCCTTGGCGGATACGTCAAGATGTTGGATGAGCGAGAGGGCGAGGTCGACGCCAGCGAACAACATCGAGCGTTTAACCGCAAGCCGTTGGCAACGCGAGCCTTGGTCGTGGTTGCGGGCCCCGCGTTTAACTTCTTGTTCGCGCTGGTGGCGTACTGGCTGATCTTTGTCATGGGCATATCCGGATTGAAGCCGATGGTCGGGGCCGTGGAAACGGGGTCGCCTGCCGAGCAAGCCGGGATCGCCCCGGGGCAGGAAATCGTAGCCCTGGACGGAGTAGGCACTCCCACTTGGGGTGCGTTCCTTCAGGCGGCGGTTTCGGCCGTGCTGGATGGACGCGAAGTCGCCCTCACGGTGAGGGAGAGTTCGGGCATGGAATCACAACTCATGTTGGACCTTGGGGCTATATCGGTCGATGACCTAGCCCGGGGCGATTTCATGAAGCAATTGGGTGTCAAGGAGTTTCAGCCAAACACGCGGCCGGTGGTTCAGGAGGTGATTAAGGGAGGTTCGGCTGAGAAGTCCGGGTTGAAAGCCGGTGACCAAATCGTGTCTGCCGATGGCCAGCGCTTTGATTCTCCAGCGGCCTGGATCGATTACGTGCAAGCGAGGCCGGGGCAGCTTATCGAGATCGCGGTGGACCGGGGCGGAAACGAGTTGGCGCTAACCATCCGCCCTGATCGCTTTGAAAGCGGAAGCAAAGTTATCGGCCGAATCGGAGCCATGATAACCGGTGCCGCGATTGTTGATCCCCGATATATCGGGAGGGAGCAATATGGCCCCATTGGGGCGTTTTCCAAGGCCATAGCGAAAACCTGGGAGGATTCTGCACTGACGCTAAAAATACTGGGCAAGATGCTGGTTGGGCAAGCCTCGGTAGAAAATCTCAGCGGACCGATCAGTATCGCGCAATATGCCGGTAAGTCTGCAAGCATTGGATTGGGAGCTTTCCTTGCCTTCTTGGCAATCGTTAGCGTCAGCCTGGCGGTGCTGAATCTGCTGCCTATCCCGGTGCTGGATGGGGGACATTTGTTGTATTACCTCATCGAGTGGGTAACACGCCGCCCGCTGTCAGAAGCTTCACAAGCGCTAGGAACGCAAATTGGGATGGCTCTGCTTATCGCTCTAATGAGCGTAGCATTTTATAATGATATCATGCGCTTGATAGGATAAATTAATGTGTAATAGAGTATGAAGGCGGGGTTTCCAAAGCCTTTGTCAGAGCCTCTAGTCTAAAACAATAACAATAGACTTCATTCATGTTCCGATCGCTAAGGCAGGGTTTGCGCTTGCTGGGGGTGGTGAGCTTAGCCGTTCCGGGGTTGTTGTGGGCGCTGGAGCCGTTCACCGTTAGGGATATTCGGGTCCTTGGGTTACAGCGCCTGTCGCCCGGAACGGTCTTCAATTACTTGCCGGTTAAAGTTGGTGAGCGTTTCGATGAGCTGCGCTCGGCGGAGGCGGTGCGGGCGCTTTTCAAGACAGGCTTGTTTAAGGATGTGAAGCTGGAGCAGGAAGGGGACGTCTTGGTCGTGGTGGTGACCGAGCGCGAGGCCATTTCCCAGATAACGATCAGTGGGAATGAAGACATCAAGACCGAAGATCTGCTGGAGGGACTGAAACAGGTCGGCCTGGCGGAAGGTGAAGTGTTGGACGAATCCCTGTTGGATCAGGCCACTTTAGAGCTGAGAAGGCAGTACTTCGCTTTAGGAAAATATGCCGTAGACATCGAAACCGAAGTCGAGTCGCTCGGGGGTAACCGCGTGGCTATATCGATCGCGATCTCAGAAGGGAGCGCGGCTAAAATTAAACAGATAACGATTGTGGGCAACACGATTTTCACCGACAAAAAGCTGCGCAAAGGATTCAAGCTCACTACCCCAACCTTGTTCTCGTTTTTCACCAAATCCGACCAGTATTCACGGCAGAAGCTAGGGGGGGATCTGGAAACCCTGCGCTCGCTCTATCTAGACAGCGGTTTCATCAATTTCAGTATTGATTCGACTCAGGTGTCTATTACGCCCGACAAGCGCGATGTCTACATAACCATCAACATCACGGAAGGCGATCGATACCAGGTTTCGGATGTCAAGCTTGCAGGGGACTTGGTGGTCAGCGAAAAAGAGCTCTTTCCATTGGTTGAGACCCTAAAGGGCCAAACCTTTTCGCGCAAAGCAGTCACAGAGACCAGCACCAAGATAAGCGAACGCTTGGGCGATGAAGGCTATGCCTTCGCCAACGTGAATGCCATACCGCAGATCGATAAGGACAGCAAGCAAGTGGCGATCACGTATTTTGTCGATCCGGGGAAGCGGGTATATGTTCGGCGGATCCAATTCACCGGCAACAGCAAGACACGCGATGAAGTAATGCGCCGAGAGATGCGGCAAATGGAGAGCGCTTGGATCTCAACCAGCAAAGTGGAGCGGTCCAAGACCCGCTTGCAAAGGTTAGGCTATTTTGAGGACGTTAGCGTGGAGACGCCCGCGGTGCCGGGAACGACCGACCAAGTCGACGTTAACTTTTCCGTTACCGAGCGCGCCTCCGGAAACTTGCTGTTAGGGGTAGGCTTTTCCCAGAACCAGGGCATCATCTTTAACACCAGCATTATCCAAGATAACTTTTTGGGCAGTGGCAAACGGGTAAACTTTGCGTTCAACAACAGCGAGGTCAATCGCCGCTTTCTCATCGGCTATACCAACCCATATTGGACCATCGACGGAATAAGTCGTGGCTTTAACCTATCCTACCGCGAGACCGATTTCGAAGCAGCGAACGTGACCCGGTTTGATTCCAGGGTGGCCAGCGCTGGCGTAACATTCGGCATACCGATCACCGAATTTCAGTTTCTGAATTTAGCCGCGGACTATGAGCGTACCGATATCGAGCCGGCAGAGTTTGCCTCGACAGAGGTAACGGACTTCATAGCCGAAGAGGGAGACCAATTCGATGTGCTGCGACTGAGCGGCGGTTTTTCTTATGATACCCGCAACAAGGCCTTGCTTCCGGACCGAGGGGTATTGCATCAAGTGCGCGCCGAAGTCGCCATTCCCGGCGGTGATTTGCAATACTACAAACTTGATTATGATGCGCGCTGGTTGCTTCCTCTGATCGAGGACTATACCTTGTCGCTGAAAGCCGCTGTAGGCTATGGTGACGGCTACAGCGATACCTCGGAGTTGCCTTTTTTTGAGAATTTCTTCGCGGGTGGTCCGCGCACGGTACGGGGGTTTGAAGAGAACACGCTGGGTCCGAGGGATAGCACCGGCCGGGCGATTGGGGGAAACTTCAAGCTCGTTGGGAACACCGAGCTGATACTGCCTTTGCCTTTTTTGGCGGATGTAAAGTCGGTGCGGGTAACCGCCTTTGTAGACGCAGGAAATGTCTACGGCCCGGATGATGACATCGATTTAGGGCAGTTGCGTTATTCCACCGGCTTGTCGGGGATTTGGCTGTCCCCGTTCGGGGTGTTATCGGTCAGCATCGCCGCGCCGTTGAATAAAAAGGACGGAGATGAAACACAGCCTTTCCAGTTTACCTTTGGAACCTCTTTTTAGTCTGAATGGGAGCAACAAAATTGAACGCGAATATGAAGGTCCTGTGCCCCTTGCTATTGGGGTCCATCATTTATTTACCCGCCGATGCCGCGGCGGAGTTACGGCTCGGTGTGGTCAATCCGGTGAAAATTCTCGAAGCCGCCCCGCAAGCGGCAGCGGCGCGTAAACGTTTGGAACAGGAGTTTGCCTCCCGCGACCGGCAGTTGGTGTCAGCGCAAAAAACGCTCAAGCAGAAAGAGGACCGGTTAGCCAAGGATAGTGCAGTGATGAGCGAGAGCGAACGACAGAAGCTGGAGCGAGACATTATTTCCGCGCGACGAGATCTGCGCCGTGATCAGACGGATTTT
>JBOIEE010000033.1:0-8644 GCA_050740975.1 Gammaproteobacteria bacterium
ACGCGAGCTGGCTGGGTGTGCGTCTTGATGAGTTGGCTAATGCACGCGGCGGACCAAGGATCAGCATTGAGGACAGTCCGGTTTCGGTTTTGGTCATCCCTACCGATGAAGAGCGAACGATCGCAGAACACACGGATGCGTTGGTCTCAGGGAAGTATCGCTGATCAATGAACCCAATCGAGCGAGGTCTACGGCGGCAACACCCACTTGAGGATCACCGACGCATCGGGCACTACAACCCGCGTGTGCGGGGAACCGGGCGTGACCGTCGGAGACCTGGGGGCGGATTGCGGTTCATCCCCGCGTGTGCGGGAAACAGTACAAAAAGGATCCCGCAAGACACCAAATTGTCGGTTCATCTCCGCATGTGTGCGTATTCCGGCCCATCGTGATCGCTTGTTCCGGAGCATCGTGATCACTGATTCCGGGATCGCACCAGCACCGCATTGCGGATGGGCGCCAGGGGGTGCGCAGCTCGTGGGCAAGCATCGCCAGGAACTCGTTCTTCTGCCGGCCCGCCTCCCGCAGCGCCTCTTCGGCCCGGCGGCTCTCGGCGATTGTCGCCTGCAAGCGCTCGTTGCTCGCCACCAATTCGGCCGTGCGTTCCGCGACGCGCTGCTCCAATAGCTGGTGCGATTGGCCAGGGCCGCTCGCATCCGATCCAGCTCGACGAACACCTTGACCTTGGTGCGCTGGCAATACTCGGCATAGGTGGTTTTTTCATTCTCAAATGGTCCCAAGGAGACAAGTAGCGGCGACGGGATATCGTCGACCGAGTCCCAGTTCCTCCAACACGGTCCGGTAGACCAACTGATTTTCCGGGAGGTCCGCGATCACCAGGATATTCGCTCTGTCGGAGTCATTCATGGCGCAGCCCTTGCGCTATCCCCATGCAACCGGTGCCGCGCCTTACACGTCCTCCCGAGGAGGGGCACTACTGGGACAGCCGCCCCTCTTTGAGCATGCCTAGCGCTGCCTCGTACGCCACCGCGGTGATCTGGAGGTCTTCGCCATTGTTCTACAGATTCATTAGCTTAGGCGATACGGCTAAGCTCGCGATCGTGTTGTCGGCTCAAGGTGAGCTGCGCAGTGATCGCGCCCAACAGCGCGAGCAACATATCCCACTGGGTATCCCATATGTCACCCTGTGTACCGAGGAATGCATCGGCCGATAGACCGCCGATCAGCGCTACCCACCACTCGATGAATTCATAGCAAGCGCTGAAAGCGAGGCAAACGCACAGGACCAAGAAAGACAACCACTTACCTGGCTTAAGCGGTGACCAGCGTAAGAGGATCTCACGGGTCAGTATAGCGGGTATGAAACCTTGGGCGAAGTGCCCTAACCGATCATAGTGGTTGCGGCGCAGGTCTAGCAGGTCCTGCACCCAGGATCCGATAGGCACTTGGGCATGGGTGTAATGGGCGCCCAGTATCAGGATGAGTGCGTGCAAAAACAGTAAACGGTAGAGCAGAGGCGTGAGCGGAAATCGGGAATAGGTAATTATGAATGGCGGGACGGCCAACAAGACCGGGAATGATTCGAGGATCCAAGTCGTCCTCTCGTAAGGTCGCCATCCCGAGACGATGAGAGCGATGCCTACCAGCACCACTAAGATGAGTGGCTCACGACGGGGGGTCGCAGCGCCCACGTTAAGTCGCACGTCGATCGTATCACTCCCTTGCGCCGCCTTCTTCTATGGATTCCTTGTCGGATACGTAGGCTTCGGATCGGCCGCGCTCTGCGAGGGCTCTCCTTCGTATCGCACAACCACCTCGACGACCATTCTAGGTAGCGCCCCGATTTCCGCATGAGTCCCTCGCAGCTCGTTGACCTGCGCCTCGAGCGGGAACCTGGCGACCTGCGGGTAGATGCGCACATCGTTGCGCTCCGCCTGGCGCGTGTGCTCTCGCCCTTCCTTTTCCCGTACTGCAGAATTTTCCCGTAACGCAGAATTCACCTTGCCCAGATTCGCATGCAGGACAGCACTGTTTTCCAGAGTAACTGCGGGCCGATGCCATTCCGCCGTCTCCCTGTGGCCATCTGGCGAGCGGTGGTGCTCCAGGAGCGAAACGGCCCGATCCACCATGGCATCCTCAACCATCACTGAGACCAGCAACTCTCCCGCGCGTACGGAGCGCGCAAAGTATTCTGCCTCGTGCGCGGGCACGCCGAGCTTGCCCAGTGCAGCGGGCAGGTCTATGGCTGCCGCTGCGGGGACCTCGGTCGGGGCCTGATGCCTGGTCACATGGACCTCCATCTCTTTGGCGATGAGACAGAGAGGCTCGCGCGAGAAGCCCGGGGTTACGAGATGGCTGGCAACTGAGATGAGACGAACTGCGTCGTGCGAGAACTCTGCGGCAACCAAGTCGCACGCGACCGTTTGCGCTTCTCTCACATTCCTAAAAACACCAATGACTGTCTTCACTATTTTCCCTCTCCGATGGATCTCAGAAATGAGACGTTAACGTGTCCTCGCACGAGTTATGGTCTATGGCGCCGATCCTGCCTGGCGAGAGATAGCTTTTCCCGATAACGCTTGGAAAATTCATTAGACGAGTTGACGCTAATGTCGTTTTTGACCGCCTCGACGCCGGCCACCGATCTGGCCACTTGCTCGGCCTGTTGGCGTTCGTGTGAGCTCTTCGCAAACCCGCTGAGCTGCACCGTGCCCTTGAAGGTGTCCACGTAGATCGCCCGGGTCGCCAAGCAGAGCCGTCTTCACCTTGGCGGTAATCGCCGAATCATCAAAATATTCTCCGGTGATTTCCTGTTCAGGACTCCCGCACACCCGCCGAGCCGCAACGTTGCGCGCCGCAGCAGCGAGAAATCGTTTCTTCTCTGGTCGATTGATCTCGCAAATCTCCTTTCTAAACTTCATTACGCAGCGTCAAGTAACCAACTGGAGCCTAGTCAATCAAACTGCATGCCGCTCACGGCGTTAGCGTTATTTGCTAGATTTTCAATGAGATAGCCAAGTCACTGGAGCGCTTGCCGGATTCGCCAACCAAGCTAAGCAGTAAAAATTTCCGGTTTGGCACGTAAGGTTTACCGGCACGCCAGCGCCTGTGGTATTGGTGGTCACGCATCAGTGCGATCCAGAACTTTTTGCCTTGCGCTGAAAGAGCACTCGCGTCTTGGGCAGCAGCCATGTAATTCTTACCTTGCGATCGGAAATTCTTACTGATCAGTCCAGGTAACAGAAATCTAGCGAGGGGTGCCGGTGCGTTACCCGATAAAAAAAACAGGCAGTAAGCCTCAATTGTCGCACGGCACACAATTTGACTGAAAACTGCTTAGCAACTTCTACAGGAGGAGACGATGCATCTGTGCACCTGAAGATCCGATAAAGCCTTTGATATTGGACTCGCGTCGCGAAGGCATAGCTTGTGCAGAAGCACGATCTACAAGTTGCATGTAGCGAATCGAGCGCATTAGCAGGGGGGCGATTGTCAAAAGGAAACCGAACCTCAAGCCGCGAAAAAATCGGGCCCTATTAGCCCAAAATATCAGCATAGAAATGAAGGAGACAGTAGTTGGTAACGAATTCTTATCACCCATCTGGCATTGATTTTTCTGAAAACCCCGCTGTGCCAGGGGTCACGGCCACCAGCCATGGAAACCATGGGGCATGTGTCTCCGCTGAAACGCATTGTGTGGGCCGCTGTGTTCGCCGGAGTCGTGCTGGCGATAATGATACAACTGTTGCTGAATATGTTAGGCGCCGGGATAGGCGCCAGCACTATCGATCCACTTGCAGGCGAACCCAGCGTCGAAACCCTCGGTCTCTCGGCGGGGTTGTGGTGGATAGCATCGAGCTTTATCGCTCTCTTTATCGGCGGTTGGATGGCCGGTCATCTCGCGGGCATATCGCGCAATCTTGATGGAATGATCCATGGCCTGCTTACTTGGAGTGTCGCCACCTTGTTTCTCTTATTGTTAGCCGGCACGGCGGTCGGTACCTTGGTAGGTGGGACATTCAATCTCATCAGCGGTGGAGTCGCCGCGGTAGCCCCTCAAGCGGCCAAAGCTGCCGGTGACGTTAGCTGAGGAAGACGTCACCTGGACCAAACAAGAGGGCAAGAAATAGGTGCCACGCCTGCTAAAGGCTAGAATCGAATGCCAAGGAAGTTACCCGGCTCATGAGGAGTTATGAACATGAAGAAGTGGCTGGCTATTGTCACAGCCGCAGTCGGAATCGTGAGCCTGGCCGGCTCCGCGGTATTGTACTCAGGTGTTTATGACGTCGCTGCGACGAAGCAGCACAGCGCGCTCCTCTACTGGATACTGGACAGAGGTTTGCGCAGCTCGGTGCGTCAACGTGCCGGGGCGATCAGTGTCCCGGCGTTGTCGGATACCGCGCTGATCGAGAACGGGTTCCGCTGCTATAGAGACCATTGTGTCCAGTGTCATGGCGCACCTGGTGTCGCACCCGATGACCTCGGCAAAGGTCTGCTGCCCTTACCCAACAATTTAGTGCAGACTGCGCGCGAATGGCCGCCGGCCGAGCTTTACTGGGTATCTAGGTATGGCATCAAGATGACCGGCATGCCCGCTTGGGGCTATCGGCTCGCGGATCACGAGCTATGGGCGATCGTGGCATTTCTCAAACAAATGCCGCTGCTCGCGCCGAAGAATTATCGTGCATTCAACGAGACGATCAGCGGCCCGTGCGGTTTGCTGGAGGCGGAGCCGGCGAGCCAACCAAGCGGGAATACTGTCCCGCCTTCTGAGGTCGCGAGCGGCGATCCGCTCCGCGGCCCTGTGGCCTTACGGCAGTACGCGTGCACAGCCTGCCATCGCATTCCCGGCGTCACCGGTCCGAGCGCTCATGTCGGTCCTCCCTTGGAGGGAATAGCGCGCCGGAAGTATCTCGCAGGGATCATTCCCAACAACGCCGAAAACATGATTCGATGGATCCGCGATCCGCAGGTGGTGAGCTCCTTGACAGCCATGCCGGATCTAGATGTCAAGGAGTCCGATGCACGAGATATGGCGGCCTACCTTTTCACCCTCGATTAGGAACGACCATAACTTGGAGTTCAGCGCTTCCAGACTACGAACCCGATGGAAACACTCATCATCCGATGGGCCATCCCGCTTGGCCTAGTCCTTATGGTGACGGCCTTTGGCTGCGCCGATCCGGACTTGTATGCGTTGCGCTCCACCGGCGCGGATCCCGAGGCGGGGCGCGCGGCCATCGAGCGTTACGACTGTGGAGTCTGTCACACCATCCCGGGCATTCGAGGCGCGCGTGGTATCGTCGGCCCGCCGCTCGATGCCTTCAGTCATCGCGTTTACATCGCCGGAAAATTCGGCAACCGCAAAGAGATCCTGGAGCGCTGGATCCAAGATCCCCCGGCGCTCGCTCCCGAAACCGCGATGCCGAACCTGGGCGTCGAGGAACAAGAGGCAAGAGACATGGCGGCCTATTTGTATCGGCTTCGCTAGCGATGCCAGACCTGTCGCAAGCTTGGCCCGGCATTCCGGCTCCGATGGTTCGTTTCTCGTTCGATACGGCGGAGGGTATCCAATCGACGCTCGATACGGCGGGCGACGCCGCGCAGTCCATCGAGCGGCTGGGGCTGGTGCTCTTGATTGGCGCCAGCGTGATTTTCCTGCTCGTCATCGGCTTGCTGCTCTATGGCGTGTCGTCGGCGCCCAAACGAGTCGCGCAGCGCCGCTGGGTGATCGGCGGTGGTCTGGTTTTTCCGGTCGCGGTGCTCTCGGCGCTCCTCAGCTACACCTTGGTTATCAGCAATGAATTGACGTCTCGCACCCAGCGCAACTCACCCGAGATCCGCATCGTCGGCAAACGTTGGTGGTGGGAGGTCCGTTACCGGCAGGCGAATCGCATGGGCGAGATCGTGTTAGCGAACGAGCTCCACCTCCCGGTCGGCCGACCCGTCGAAATCGCGCTCAGCAGCGCGGATGTCATCCACAGTTTTTGGGTGCCCTCGCTCACCGGGAAGATGGATATGATCCCAGGTCGGGTGAATCGGCTCACGCTCGAAGCCACGCGGCCCGGCGTTTTCCGCGGTCAATGCGCCGAATACTGCGGCGCTCAACATGCGCTGATGGATTTCTATGTGATCGCCGAACCCGAGCCCGCATTCCGGCGCTGGCTGGCGCAGGAGGCGACCCCGGCCATCGAGCCTGCGGACTCGTTTCTACGGCGAGGCCTCGATGCATTCCTGCGTGGGGAATGCGGAGCTTGTCACACCATCCGCGGTACCCGCGCCAAAGGTCCGCACGGGCCGGACCTGACTCACGTCGGCAGCCGGCGCTCGCTCGCGGCCGGAACCCTGGATAATCATGTGGGCACCATGGCCGGATGGATCGCCGACAGCCAGCGCATCAAGCCCGGCAATCTCATGCCTTCGATGAACGTCTTCGTCGGCCACGAGCTGCGCGCCGTCGCCGCGTATCTGGAGAGCCTGAAGTGAATGCGCTACCGAATCCCCTGCCGCGACCCGCAGATGAGCTCGAGCGGCTGGAACACATCTGGGAGGTGCCGAAGGGATGGGAGTTCCTTAAGGCCGTCAACAACACCTATATCGGCCTCTTCTACATCGGCACGGCCTTGCTGTTCCTCGTGCTCGGCGGAGCGCTCGCTTTGCTCATGCGCACTCAGCTCGCGGTGCCCGACAACGATCTGCTCGAGGCGGCGACCTACAATCAGGTCTTCACCATGCACGGCACGGTGATGATGTTCTTGTTCGCGGTGCCGGTGGTCGAGGCGATGGGTGTCTATCTCCTTCCTGGGATGACCGCGGCGCGCGATCTGCCGTTCCCGAAGCTCTCCGCCTATGCCTTCTGGGCTTACGCGATCGGGGGTCTCATCTTCTTCTGTACGCTGTTCTTCGGCGCTGCGCCGGACGGCGGCTGGTTCATGTATCCGCCGCTCACGAGCTATCGATACTCGCCTGCGAGCGGCGCCGATTGGTGGCTGCTCGGCATCGGCTTCATCGAGATCTCGGCCATCGCCGGCGCCATCGAGCTGGTGGTGGGGATCTTGCGCACGCGCGCGCCAGGCATGTCGCTCGATAAAATGCCGATCTATGCCTGGGCGATGCTGGTGGTCGGCGTCATGATCGTCTTCGGCTTCCCTCCGGTGATCTTGGGCACCCTGCTGCTGGAGCTGGAACGCGCTTTCCACTGGCCGTTCTTCATCGCCGAGAAGGGCGGCGATCCCGTCCTCTGGCAGCATCTCTTCTGGCTGTTCGGGCATCCAGAGGTCTACATCATCTTTCTGCCCGCCGCCGGCATGGTGTCCATGATCATCCCGACCCTGGCCGGGATCCCGCTCATCGGCTACCGCTGGGTCGTCATCGCGCTGCTCGGCGTAGGCGCGCTGAGCTTCGGCCTGTGGGTACATCATATGTTCGCCGTCGGGATCGGGCCGCTTTCGATGGGCTTGTTTTCCGCAGCCAGCATGGCGATCGCGATCCCGAGCGGCATTCAGGTGTTCTCCTGGATCGCGACACTCTGGCGCGGCAAGGTGCGGCTGTCGGCACCAATGTGGTTCATCCTCGCCTTTTTCGCCATCTTCGTGCTCGGCGGACTCACCGGGGTGATGCTGGCCGTGGTGCCGTTCGACTGGCAAGCCCACGACAGCTACTTTGTGGTCGCGCATCTGCACTACGTGCTGATCCGCGGCATGGTGTTTCCCCTATTCGCCGCGTTTTACTACTGGGCGCTGACGGTGGGCGGCAAACCGCTTTCGGAGCGGCTCGGCCGCTGGGCGTGCGGCTTGATGTTCATCGGTTTTCAATGTCGCCTTCTTTCCCATGCACATCACCGGGCTCCTCGGCATGCCGCGGCGGATCTATACCTATCCGGAAGGGCTTGGCTGGGACGGAATGAACCTAAATTAGCTTCGACCCTTGGCGCCTTCATTCTCGCCGCCGGCATCGTTATCGTTCTGATCGATATCGCGCTGCACGTTCGGATCGCGGGCAAGGTCAATGCAAACCTCTGGCGCGCGAGCACGCTGGAATGGTTGCCGCTCGACAACTACGCGAGCCGCAGCATTCCGCGGGTCACGAGTCGAGAACCGATTTGGGATAACCCCGGGCTTGCGCACGAGGTCGAAAGCGGCCAACACTACTTGCCCGGAAGCGCCACCGGCGAGCGCGAAACCATCGTGACCAGCGCGATCGACGCGCGCCCCCAATATCTCCTCTTGTTGCCCCGGGCCGAGCTGGCTGCCGCTCATGGCGGCCATGGGCACGACGGCGTTTTTCCTGTCCCTGACCGTCAAGCTGCTCGTTCCGGCCGCGATCGGGAGCCTCATCGCGGTGGGGGCGATCCTGCGCTGGATGTGGGATACTGATCGTGGCCCTGCCTACCCGCCCGTTGCCATCGGCGGGGGGATCCGGCTGCCCGTCTATGCCGCCGGCCCCGCGTCACATTCCTGGTGGGCGATGGTCGTGCTCATGCTGGTCGACGGCACCGTTTTCGCCGCACTCTTGTTCTCGTATTTCTACCTCTGGAACGGCACTCAAGGTCCGTGGCCACCCGCTCCTTTCACCTTGCCTCAGTCCGGCTCGTCCGGCGCCGCGGCGATGTTCTGGCTCGGGAGCAGCATTGCGCTCGCTCTCGCGAACGATGCCCTTACCTCGAGGGCGCGGCATGCGCAAA
>JBOIEE010000034.1:0-9226 GCA_050740975.1 Gammaproteobacteria bacterium
TTGATCGTAGAATATTTGTTACGCTACGATTAATCGTGATACAGCATGATTTAGCGTCGTTCCTCATTCTCTGTGCACCCAAAATGCACCCTGGCTACGTCAGTGAACATTCCATTCAGCGCAACGGTTTTGCGGAGCGTTGGCACGAGCGACGCTATGGAGCGGGCCTCATTCTCCTATCTGAGGCTGCAAACGCTTACCGTAACGATGCAAAAACAGGATATCGCTCGCCCGAAAACTAGCCCAGGATAAGGCTCCCTACGCCTGCCCCGCATCCGAGAGTGCCCTTTCGATGATGGTCTCGCTTACGCCCTGCTGTTTTAGGCGCTCGATAAACCCTGCCATAAGGTGGTCCTCGAAACGCTCGGCATCGATGCGCAGCCCCTGGCCGATATAGGCGCGCATCAGCGGTTGGTACCCGGAGAACCCACGCAGGGGCGCGATGCGTTTGAGCTCCTCGATGACATCCTCAGGTATGCGTAGGGTAACGCTGGTCATGGGGCGGTCCTTTCGGAGCCGCTTCTTGAGTTGTTCAATCTTCATAGGCTTTGCGCTCGGCGCCACTCGCGGGACGGGCTGAGATGATGCGAATGCGCGTCTCGGCCTCAAAGGCGACGTGGGCGACGTATAAGAGGTTCAGATCGAAGTCCACCCCGATGAGGGCCTCGCGGGCCTCGTCGTTTGGGCTGGCATCCACAAGCTTCGCGAACGGATCGAAAAACACCTCGGCCGCTCGCTCGAAGGACACACCATGCTTGCTGCGGTTGAACCTAGCTTTTTCATCGTCCCAAACGAACACGATTCCGTGCAGCTCAAAGCGCGTGTCCATAATGGGTAGGATACTAGTGCATATGTACATTGTAAATACATTGTTTCCGGCGTAAGAAGCAAGGGACCCCCATCGTCCCGGGGAGACACAATCTGTTTGCTGAACTTGCTGAAGGCTTTGACGCATTAGCCGCCGAACCTGCGGGGAAAATTCTCAGGCGACATATCGTCGATACGAAGCCCATGCCATCCATTACACCCGAAGAATTCGTTGGGTTACGCCTGAAACTCAATCTTTCGCGCGCTGTAGTTGCTCGTTATCTGCGCATTAGCAAGCGAACGCTAGAAAATTTGGGGACGAGGCCGCGCCCGCCCGAACGCTCAAGCGGCACTGCTCATCCGCCTGGTCGAGAACTATCCTGACACAGTAGAGAGACTTGCAACCATCTAACGTGACGCCGGGTCGTTGGGCCATCCGCAATGCCCCCTTGCGGCCAGAAGCAGTCATCGAAACTCGATCGAAGAAACGGACATTGCGCACACACGTGTGCGGAATCTTCCAGGTCTCGCTGCCTGCGGATTGCCAGCGCATCCCAAATCTCGTAGTTTTATCTCGGTAGAAGATCACTATCGTCTGAAATCACTGCTTCAATAGGGATGGGGCACCAGAGCACCATGGCGCGAAAGATGGGAAACAAAATGGAGGAGAAAGCTCAGTCATCTGAGCTTGCCGGGGGTACTGGCTTTACGTTTGAAGATACCGTTGGGGCATTCTATCTCACGGCATTGCTCGGGGAAGGCTATGCCCCCGGAGTTGAGAACCGCACAGTTTGTCTGGTTACGCTCCAGCAGCGCAACTTCGGCGAACCACTCGATGACGTTATCGTCGACTTCCGCGACACGGCTGCTGAAGAAGCGCGCCTCAGCCTCCAGGTCAAGAGCGGGCTTACAGTCAGCGCCGCAAAGAGCAACACAGACTTTCGTGAGGTCATCCGGGATTGCTGGCTGACTTATCAGAAGCCTGAATTTCGCAAAGGGATCGACCGGTACGGCGCTGCCGTTGGCGACATCGCGAAAAATAAAGCACGCGCTCTGAAGTCACTGTGCGAATTGGCGCGCGATAGCGTGACAACCAGTCACTTTGACGCGCGGTTTGCGAAAGGTGGAAATACCAGCGCGGCCTTGAAGGCCGTTAAGACAGACATTCTTGCGCTGCTGACGGTAGCGAAGGGGCATAAGCCTTCCGAGCAAGAAGTACATGAGTTCCTTGCCCACTTCGTGTTGGTTGAATTCGATTTCTTGCATGTTGGCGCCTCTCACACAGCAGTGGCCATGACCTGCCTACGCGATTGTCTTGTCGCAAATGAAGCGAGGCACGCGCCACTTCTCTGGATGACGCTCTGTCGGATGGTGCGCGAATCTGCCGGTAAATCCGGTGAGTACGACCGTCCCCGGCTGGTGCGCGAAATCTCTCCCGTCATTCGCCTTCGAGCCGCGCTTTCTCTGCGTGGTGATTTGGAAAAGCTGACGGCGCTGGCCCGAAACTGGATCGCGGATATTCAGAATGACGTCGGCGGTACACGTCTGGATCGCGCGGCCTTGGCTGCGACGCTCGAGAAGTCCATAGCAGAGTCTCGCTTCGTCCAGATCAGAGGCCTGCCCGGAAGCGGAAAATCCGTTCTGCTGCGTCAAAGGGTCGATACTGACCTGACGCGCGGACCTGTGATGTTCTTGAAGTCCGATAGGCTGGAAGGAAGAAGCTGGGCCAGCTTTGCAACCGCAAACGGTCTTTCGGGCGCACCGCTGACAAGCCTGCTTGCGGAGATCGCGGCGACAGGGTCCGACACGCTCTATATTGATGGCATTGATCGGGTTGAAAACGAGCATAAATCCATTGTGCTTGATGTATTTCGTGTCATTCTCGGCTCGCCGCTTCTCAACAACTGGAAAATCGTCGTCTCGCTGCGTGACACCGGCATTGAACCCCTTCGCAACTGGTTGGGGGAGGTCCTGCATTCACTGGGTATCGCCACGGTCGAAGTCGATACGCTCAATGATGATGAGGCAGAAGTGCTGGCCAAATCAAAGCCTGCACTTCGAGCACTTCTCTTCGGCCCCATGCAGGTGCGCGAGATTGTGCGGCGTCCGTTCTTTGCGAAGGTTCTCAACCAAGGTTATGCAACTGAAAGCGGAGGACCGCCCTTCGAGCCGCAGTCAGAAGTGGACCTGATCGAGAATTGGTGGGCACGCGGCGGCTACAACGCAGCCGGGCAAGAGGCCACCGAGCGACAGCGTGCCATCATCGACATCGGCGCAGTCCGAGCCCGACAGCTCAGTCAGCCCGTACCGCTTCGTCGCCTCCGGCCTACATCGGTTGCTCAAATCGATAAGTTGGTGGGTGACGGGATTCTTCAGCATGTGAGGGACGGACACACGGTTCGCTTCTCGCATGACATCTTCTTTGAATGGTCGTTCTTTCAGGTTCTCTCGGAGCGTGATGACCAATGGCTGGAAGAGATTCGCCAATGCGGTGAGCCTCCGGCAGTCGCGCGAGTCGTCGAACTTTTGTCCCAGTGGGAATATAAAAAGGGCGAAAGCTGGGCCACCACTCTGCATCGCATTGCTGCTACAAAAATGCGTTCGCAGTGGATACGGGCGTGGCTTCTTGGTCCCATGGGAGCCGCCACCTTTGAAAGGAACGAAGCGGAATTCGTCAATGTCGCCATGGCAAACGAATATGCCTTCCTGAAGAAGGCGCTTGTTTGGTTTCAGGCGGAGAAGACCACGCCCGATGCCCGTATCCTCGCGAGCGATCTGCCAAAGGATCAGCGCATACGCGCTGCCGACATTCTGGGATGGCCGTCCGATTTTGCCGCCTGGCGCAGGTTCATCGAGTTTTTGCTTGGGCGGGTGGACGCCATTCCTGTCACCCTCTATCCGCACATCGTGTCGGTGTTTGAGGTGTGGCAGAACGCGCTCGCAGGCATAACGAATCCGGTCTCGTCTGCGTTGCTCGTGCGATGTGCCGATTGGCTGCGTGAAGTTGACATGCTCGATGAGAGAAGGGCGTTTACTGAAGGATCACGCTGGAATCAGGCCGATGACCTGGGCGAGTTCAGGCAGTCGCTATGCAGGCTTATCCTGCGCTCTGCCAGCTCCATGCCCGCACTGACGGAAGAATATCTCAAGCGCGTCATTGCATCGGAGCGGCTGCGCGATGAGAAATTCAAGGAGATCATCGACTTCTCCCCGACGCTTGCCGGCACTCATCCTCAATTCTTGGTTGACCTCACTCTCAAGCATCTTAGGGAAGAGCTACCTGATGATCGAGTATCGCGAGAACGAAAGGAGATGCGGCAGGAGGCGGAAATGCGTAAGAGAGCGCTTGCTAAGCCGGAAGCGGAGCGAACCCGGCACGATAGCCTGATTATCAGTGACGTCTTCTCGGTCATAGGTTCGCATCAGTTTTCGTATCACGACTGGAAGGCGCTCGCGATAGACCGCGGCTCACAGAACTTCTGGCCGCCCTCACCGCTTCGCGAACCATTTCACTCGCTGCTCAAGACATCGCCAGAGCATGCGATCTGGCTAATCACTGCTCTTTGCAATCACGCAGTGACCGCGTGGCGTCAGTTGCCCCGGCTCGATTATGAAAGACAAGGCACGCCCATCCCTCTCGACATTCAGTTTCCCTGGGGCGTGCAGCAGTTCTGGGGCGGCGATAGGGAATACCTCTGGCATCACGGGATGTGGGCGCCGAACGCTCTTGCATGCGGCTTTATGGCGCTTGAGGAATGGTGTTTTGCGGAGCTTGAGCGCGGACGACCGGTGGACGAGTTGATTCGTCAAGTTGTCGAAGGCAATCAAAGCGTCGCGATTCTGGGCATACCCGCAATGCTGGCCTTGCACACCGAACGGGTGTCTGAAACGGTCTTTTCTCTAGTAAACGCCCAACGGCTGTGGTTCGCTGACCTCAATCGCATGGTGCAGGACCGGTCTAACGCGACTGCGGCCCTCATGGGCTTCACCAAACCCGTCCGCACATTGATGCCCTCAAGGCGGCCAGTGCTAGGCCGGTACGGCAACAACAGCTCCGCTGGCTTGTGCCTCTTTACGTTTTTAATAAGGAGTTTGGTGAACGCACGACGGCAGCCATTCTTGCCTTCAAGGAAAATCTTCCCTACCAGCTCGAAGAGCACCGAAATATTCAGGCTGTCCAGGACGATTTAATGAGCAAGGCGCTTGAGTATGCCGAGCTTGCAATGAAAGAGAATTACACGGCTAGGAAATCGGCGGACAACGAGGGGCTGATCGAGGTGGTGCATGTAAGCCCGTCTGCCTCGAAGCCGGAGAACGTCGAGAAAGTGGAGCGAGCGACTCTCTCTTTGCAAGAGGGAAACCTGTGGGCCTGGGCGTCAAAGGCATTTGAGAGCGGAAAGGTCGAAGACCCGTCAAAGATACCCATCGCCATGGAACTGGCTAAGAAACTCGACGGCAACGCTCTCTTCGAACCGGGCGATCATGACGAGAACATGGGGATGCGCAGGGGAGCGGTAGCGGCCGCCGCTGCCGTGGTGCTTCAATTCCGTGAAAGTCGAACCGCCGATGAACTTGCATGGGCGCGCGACATACTCGCTCGCGCGGTCGAGACTCCTGAGTCACGCGATGCGTTCTGGTCGTCGCAATCGGTGATCCCGTGGCATCAGGCGATATTTGTTTCGCGCGGGCTTGCTGCCGATTTGCGCAACGATACCGGTGATTCAGAAACGCCTATAGTACTTTTAGCGCTCGTTTCGCATCCGCTCGAGGTGGTTTCGCTTGCAGCGTTAGAGCAAATTGCAGACCTCTGGGACAGAGATCCCAAACTGGTATGGGCCGCACTACAACTCGCCTTTAACCTCTGTCGTATCGAACTGCGGACGCCAAGGCAGCCCCGGGAAACAGGCGAGCCGACCCATCCACCGGAATGGACGCGCGACGCTTTGAGTGCTGCTGCTGGGTACTACAAAGAGAGAACTGGCTGGCCCGACCTGCCGCTTCCTCCGCCTGCTTGGATTAAAGTCGACAAGCCGGCAGAGCCAGAACGAGACCCCGACCTCCAATTTGATGAAGATGACGTTGAGAACGCCCGTGAGTCCTGGACCGAACCAACGACGCGCTGGTATTCGCAGTTCGCTGCGAAGGTCCTGCAACGTGTTCCTTACGAGAAAATTCTTGCAAGCGATGCCAAGGGTCAGCTCCTCGCGTTCATTGCGGGTGCTTTGGAATGGACCAACGCGAGAAACGCACCACCTTGGTTGAAGAAGGGGCGGCGGGATCGCGAATCCTCCCAGCTCTACGAGTGGACCCACGAACTTGGCGGAACGCTCGGCTGTATTTCGGGCATGTTGCCCCTTGCGGAGGTGAGAGCGCGGTTTTTGGAACCAATTTTCGATCTTGAAGGCGACACGTGCTGGGCGCTCCTGTCGCCATTCGTGTCTAGCTATATTTGCCGGTATGTCTACGATGCTCAGGCGTTTCCCGAGGACGCTGTTGAGGTTATCGGCCTGTGTCTTGAACGTCTACTCAAATCCCCGTCTTTCAAGCGCAGTTCATATTATGCTGAGGAGTTCCACGGCTTTGATGAGCCAAAACTTGTTCAGACTCTCATGTTTGTTTCGATAGAGCACGCAGGAGGGGCCGCACGATACGTTAACGGCGACTGGTCGGAAATCCTTCCGCTCGTAGACAGATTCGTTCGGAGAGGCGGGTGGGCCGCCGCGGTAATGGACCACTTCCTGATGTTGTGCGAACGCGCGAAGAGCGCATACTCAGCGGAGATGTTTGCGGATCAGATTTTTTCGGTGATCGCGGATAGCTCCGAGCCGCTTAAAGGCTGGAATGGCACGCTTATTCTCGCGCGCATAGCTGGTCTCGTCCAATTCTTTGCCGACCGCAACGCGCCGATGTCGCCGACTTTAGGACAAAGCTTGCTCCGAGTTCTGGATTTGCTCGTGGATATGGGAGACCGCAGAAGCGCGGCACTTCAACTCAGCGAGAGTTTCCGCGAAATAAAAATCGCCTAGCCTGTGACTGCACAAGGGTTAGCCAATAAGGACCGTTATGAACGAACAGAAGCCGCGTATCCTTAGCTCAACGTCCGCATTGGAGATGTCTTTTCCCGTGGTCAAATGTCTGCAATGGGTCGCTAAGCGCCCATGAGCAAAGGCCATACCCTCTCGGGTGTGGCCGCGTCACCAGAATATGTGCTGAAATAATGATTGCCACATTCGACTGGTTTCGATACCAAGAGCCGCATCCAGACGGGCCCCGAAAACGAGGTCGAGCGCTAGCCTGTCAGCGCTTACCCCGATGACGGGCGTAGGGCCCATCATTGCCACAGCGCTCGTGGTCGCCGCGGGTGACCCGAAGGTGTTTAAGAATGGGCGACAGTTCTCCGCCTGGGTTGGATTGGTTCCGAGACAACACTCAAGGACGGAAGAACCCAGCTATGTGGCATACCGCCCATTTCGCTACAATTTCACGCCGCCGCTAACACCCCAAAAATTTTTGCGACAGAACCGCTGTCTCAATGGCGAGCACAACAGTTCAAAGTAGTGATCGGGTATAAAAGCCAAATAGAGCGTCAACATGATCCATGGAAACCACCGCAAGTTCATGAAAACGAGCAAGCCAACGTGGAAAACCATGCCCATGAAAAGGCAAAGACGGCGTGTTGTGCTCCAAACGAGCAACACGGGAAACAAAAATTCCCACCATAGGATAACCTTCGCGAGTCCGTTGAGCGCTTGCAGTACCGCAGGGTAGGCAAAGAAGTGGGAAAAATCCCAGCGAGAGTAGTCCGGATGAACCAGCACATACTCGAGGATGGTCCCATCCCGCCACTCCGGGCTGTGGAGCTTAACCCATCCGGAAACGAAGTAAATCAGGGCCATCTGAAATCGAATCAGCTGTAATGGCCAGATGTCTCCAGTTTTTGGATAACGCTTGCGGGTCGCATCCAGAGCAAAAGCCTCCCCGCACGGCGAGAGTATCAGGTAGAAGAGCATGACCCGGAGAAGCGCGTCGTCCCCGTCGAGAATGAGGGGGTTACGGTTCCAGAGCGAAACCAAAGCTATCAAGGTGACAAGGCCGCAGAGCCGCGTCTTATAACCCAGCGTAAAACCGAGAGCGAAGAGGATCGCAATCAAGAAGAAACTGTAGGTCTGCGTTTCGGAGCCCAGAAGAAAAAGCAAGGACCAGTAGCCGGCATTGTAAATGTCGAGGTCCTGCACATTCCCCAACCAGCCTTCCTGACTGAAGTGTAAAGGGCTGAGCGGAAACAGCTCCGCCAGGTAGATAACCGTCAGACTTCCAAGAGTTATTCGGAGGGCGGCGTACTGGCGGACATCCACCTGAGAGAAGAAAAAACCCTCCCAGGCTTTCATCAACGCGCGCATGTTAGCGCCTCACGCTCCATAACACCCGGTCTTCCCTTAGATGTCGGGTGTGTGGATCTTCTGCCCGCGGAAGGATCAAAAACTCGGTGAGAATAAGGTAGGCCGTGGTTCCTTGACCGTGGTGAGCAGCCCCGTTGTTACGGATCCAGTACCGGGTAAACCGGTCGAAGAGATCTGGCCTCGCGAATTTGACCAGGTTTTCGCTGAATCGAAACGAACGGCTGCGCTTGCCGTTAAAGGACTTGACGGCGTCGTATAAAGTACCATCATAGCTCGTATACAAAGGCTTGGGACAGGGGAGCGGCGCCGAACGGCCCGATGGCATTATCTCCTCACATACTGTGAGGTAACGATGGCTCACCGGCGCCTCGGGGGCAAAGAAATCCCAGTACTGGTGTGCGCCGAGGTAATCGATATAGCCCTGCCAGAGCCTTGCAGGTAAGCTATTTTCGTGATCCCTGAGCCAGGCGAAGAGCTTCCGTTCGTATCGGGAAGCGGCATGAGCGGGCGGTGGTTCACTCAAAATGAAATCCGCATAAGGTGGGAAATTCCACCATAGGACGCCCGTGATATGGAGGAGAAAAACAATCGAGATGAGGAGCTTTCTCACGATGCCCCACCATTATTAGCCTCTTAAGGGATACCGGATCGCTGCAGCCAGTCACTCATCGATCGGCAGCAGTTCGTCCTGCTGCGCTGCCCTGAGGAGACTCGCAGGTACGGAATAGTTTACCTTGGGGGCGGCTGTCAGTCTGCTAGAACTTTTCGTTGCCTTCAATACTAAGGTTATTGACCTTGTCCCGGCCCAGGAGCTTTCGCGCAACAAGGATATAAGAGGTTCGCTATTCGCCTCGATCGAACAGCCAGAAGTTCATTTTGTTGAAAAGATCGGAGCGAGTGGACAATAGCGCCAGCACATGACTCGCCTCCGCGCCATAGTAGAGATTTCCATCCACCTTGAGCACCATGCCCTGTTCGATGTCCAGCCCCTTTGCGGTGATCTGCGCCATGATGTCACC
>JBOIEE010000035.1:0-12541 GCA_050740975.1 Gammaproteobacteria bacterium
ACCGCCACCTCCGCCAGGTCGCAGGTACTCTCGCCTTCCCCCGCAATGTGTCGCTGGCGCACACCCGTGCGTTCGACGATCCACTGGTCGGTGGTGTCGACCATCGCTTCGAGGTCGCGATTGCTTAACACTCGCTCTGGAAGATAACTACCAGAGCCTGTTATGCGTGCGAAGCTCAAACGGCAGCCCTTTTTAACAGGATCGCCTCCAAGCGTTGGCTTATCCTGCCGGGCACGTCCTTCTTTACTTCTTTTACCGCCTCCGCGATCGCGTTGGCAAACGACAACCTATCCGCGCTGCCATGGCTTTTCACCACGATGCCGCGCAGACCCAGCAAACTTGCCCCGTTATAATGGCGTGGATCTGCCCGGTGCTTGAGTTGGGTGAGGATCGGCTTTGATACTAAGGCCACGGCACGCGTAAAAAGCGATCGCGAATAAGCTTCTTTGGCAAAAAAGGCGAGCATTCGGGCAACCCCCTCGCTCGCTTTCAGCGCCACGTTTCCTACAAACCCATCGCACACGATGACATCTGCCCTTCCTTGGTAAATATCATCGCCTTCCACGAACCCCACGTAATTTAGCTCGCTGACCGATAACATCGCCGAGGTTTGCCTCACTTTTTCATTCCCTTTGATTTCCTCTTCCCCGATATTAAGCAACGCGACGCTTGGCCGATCACGATTATCCAGCGCACTCGCTAAGACCGAACCCATCACCGCGAACTGAAACATCTGCTCGGGGCTAGAATTAACGTTCGCCCCTAAATCCAATAGGTGACAATGTTTTTCCATGCCGGGCATGGCATTGCAGATAGCGGGTCTATCGATACCAGGCACGGTTTTCAACACAAACTTGGCCATCGCCACCAAAGCGCCGGTATTGCCAGCGCTTACACAGGCATCAGCCGATCCCTTCTTCACCAAGTCGATTGCCACCCGCATGGAAGAATCCTTTTTGTTTCTCAGCGCGCTTGAGGGTGGTTCGTGCATTTCGACCTGCTGTGCGGTATGCACGACCGAGAGCCGTTGCTGTTCATTCCTTCTCCCGCCAGCGCCCCGCAGGGCCTCATTTATCACGGCCTCGTTCCCCGTTAGGACAAGATGCAGCTCGGGATGGCGGGAAAGGGCGTAGACGCAAGCCGGTACAACCACCGATGGCCCAAAATCGCCACCCATCGCATCGACGGCGATTGTGATGTTCACGAAGTGTTAGATAGAAAGTAGGCCGCTAACCCGGGGGTCGCGAACGGCTGTTGGTTATCAGCTTTCTTCTTGTTCTTCGACTTCGATGACTTTGCGTCCCCGGTAATAGCCGTTAGGGCTCAAATGGTGTCTTAAGTGAACTTCGCCGGTTGTTACATCAACCGCGAGGGCACGAGCCGATAGCGCGTCATGGGAACGACGCATGCCCCGCCTGGAAGGCGTTTTTCTATTTTGAGGTACAGCCATAGTTTTGCTCCAAAAACCCAGCACGTCCGGATGGGGTTTCGTTTGCTCAGTCGGTTTTAAGCTTAGCTAACACCCCAAACGGGTTCTGATTTTCCACCGCGGGACCCGTATCTCTTCCTCGACAGTCACCAATTGCATGCACCGGCGCCATGGGCAGCGCCAGGATAAGCTCGTCCTCCACCATTTCGAGCAGCGATACCGCTTCGGACTCGAGAACTTGCATCGGTTCGAAGTCCAAAGACGTGCCCCACTCCTGTGTCCCTTGCACGAACTCGAGGCGCCGCTCTCGACTGAGGGGGATTTCCATTGGTTCAAGGCAGCGCTGACAAATAAGCCATAGCCGCGTTAACCACCCGCCGGTAACCATCCTGTTGCCATGCTCGTCCTTGCCAAATTGGAGATCGATCGTGACCGCCCCAGTGGCACGATCTAAGCCCGAACCCAGCCGCTTCATCCGACCAAGGTCCAGATTTCCGGCAAGCCTCGCTCGCTTTTCCGCAAGCCTGCAAGGCTCGATAAGCTCAGGAAGCCGCGACGACATAAAAGTGTAATTATAAAGCGATGAATAAACAAAAAACTAGATTATTTATTTCTTTTCCATAACATGTATCAGCCACGCCATAGACCGCAGCCGTGCAGCTGATATTAGCTTCCTCCTCACCCTACCGAGCAGAGCTGCTTGCAAGGCTTCGGCTACCCTTTGCCGCCAAAGCACCTGGGATTGACGAGACACCCTTCCACCGAGAACAGCCCAAGGAGTTGGTTTCACGACTGGCCCGCTCCAAAGCAAAAGCTCTTGCGGATCAATATCCCAATGCCTTGATCGTGGGAGCAGACCAAGTCGCTGCGCTCAAACTCCGTGTTCTTGGCAAGCCCGAAAACCTCCACGCAGCGCGCCGGCAGCTGCGCCAAATCAGCGGCCAGCAGGTAGATTTTATAACCGGCTTATGCCTGCTTAATACCAATGCGGCTCGTTCCCAGGAACGGCAGGTGTCGTTTTCAGTATTCTTTCGGCCGTTGACGGACACCATGATCGAGCGTTATCTGGAAACGGAAAACCCCCTGGGCTGCGCCGGCAGCTTCCGTTCCGAAGGGCTTGGGATCGCGCTGGTCGAACGCATGCAGGGAGATGACCCCAGTGCGCTGATCGGCCTGCCTCTTATTAGTTTGCTCGCCATGCTAGAAGCCGAAGGAGTCTCTCCATTCTCTGAAGATGCCCTGCGTCGGGATTAGGGAGAAGGGTTGCTACCCCACAATATCGAGGTTTTGAATTGCCGGACGAAACGCTGGAAGTAGTCTTCGCGCTTGGTGAATTCGACGATTTTCTCCTCCCCCACAATCTCCCGCGCGATATAGCCGCTGCTGCCAAATCCGTCGATCAAACCCAGCTCGAGGCTCTGTTCGCCGGTCCACACCAGTCCATTGAAAAGCTCTGCGTCGCGCTTGAGCTTATTTCCTCTGCCCTTTTTTACGGTGTTGATGAATTGCTGATGAATGCGGCTCAGAAGACCCTGTACATGGGCTTTTTCATCGTCCTCCAGGGGCCGAAAAGGATCAAGAAAACCCTTGTGCTCGCCGGCGGCCACCAAACGGCGCTCGATCCCGAGTTTCTCTAAGGTTCCGCTGAAGCCAAAGCCCTCGTACACCGCTCCGATCGATCCCACCAGACTTGCCTTGTCGGCGTAAATCGAGTCCGCAGCAGACGCAACATAATAGCCGCCCGATGCGCAAAGATCGGTAATTACCGCATACAGCCTAATGTCCGGGTATTTCATGCGCAATCGATAGATCTCGTCGCTGATATATCCGGCTTGCACCGGGCTGCCACCAGGGCTGTTGATTCGCAATATAACCCCTTTGGTATTCGTGTCCTCAAACGCCGCGCGCAGCCCAGCCACTACGGTATCCGCGCTCGCGGGGGAATTTGACATGATCACACCTTGGATATCGACCAGGGCGGTATGCTTTTCCCCCGACAGTTTGGCGCCCGCCAAATCGGAAAACAGATAGATCACGAGTAAGATAAATAGGTAGATAAAAAGCAGTAACTTAAAAACTACGTTCCAGCGTCTTGCCCGCTTCTGCTCTTCCAGGGCCGCCAGCGCAATCTGTCCGATAAGGTTCCGCTCCCATGGCTGCTCGTTGGCTTGGTCTTGCTGTCTTTCTTCCATCGCGATCGATTCGAAAGCTGTCTTAATAACACGTGATTATAACAGAGGAGCTGACCCACTGTTTTCATTTTGAATAAGCGCTATGCTCGCTAATGACAGCCGGTCAATCGCCCGCCATTGCCGAGACGGGCTCACCCCGATCGAAGACCAGCAGGGTTTTTGGGAATATCTGCTGCCAGCTTTCGTTGCCTGTCAGACAGCGGGTAGCGATCACGCTAACTACATCCTTACTTGTTGTCTCTTTGGAGAAATCCACGCTACGCATCCAGCAAGCGCGCCTCACCGAACGGATGTCTGCGCGTGATCCAGCACAGGCGGTGCTGCAGTAGGCGTAGAGGGCTTGGTAACGCAAAAACTAGCTCAGTCTCAGCATCATAGCCTGCGTGGCCCATCGATTATACAATCGCACACGATCGGGAGGCGAAAAGACCATCTTCCCGTATGCTCACATAGAGGACAAATCTGGTGAGGCATCCGATGTTCAAGTGTTCAATAATCATAATAGGGCTATCGCTAGTTTCCGCTCTAAGCGCTACGCTAGCCCATGCAGGGGAACGGGATTCATTTAAGGTTTGTGCGGACCCACACAGTATTCCAAGTTCAACCAAAGATCTGCACGGGTACGAGAATAAGATCGCAAGGATGTTCGCGCAGGACTTGGGGTTGCCGCTGGCGTTCGAATGGTTTCCCCAGCGCATAGGCTTCATACGCAACACATTACGCAACAACGATACGCCGAATGGCTCTTACAAGTGCGATATCGTGATGGGAGTGGTCGAAGGCTTTGAATTGGCCGCTACGACGAAAGCGTATTTTCATTCAGCCTGGGCTATGGTTTATGTTAAAGGGAGGGGTTGGGATGACATTCGATCCCAGCAAGACCTACTCCAACTACCGCCCCAACGCAAGGATAAGCTCAGAATCGGTTTGTTTGAACAGAGTCCCGCTGCGTTTTGGCTTGCGCGACATGGCCTGATGAGATATATGACGCCCTATCCCATCATGAGCGGGGATCCCAGCGCTTATCCCGGGCAAATAATCGAGCAAGACCTGCTCCAGGACAGGATAAACCTAACCTTCGTGTGGGGACCGATCGCCGGTTATTTCGCCAAGCGGACTAAGGATAAGGAGATCGTGGTCATTCCGATGAAATCGGAGCCGGGGATAAAGTTTGACTATCGTATCGCGATGGCTGTGCGCCACGGTGAGAAGGCGTGGAAAAAACAGATAGACCAGCTTATCACCAAACATAAGAACGAAATCAAGAAAATCTTGCTCGATTATGGGGTTCCCCTGTTGCACTAAGAACGAGGTTGGACTTGAAAAAGACGATAGTCGCAGTGACGGCTTCGGCCTCAGCTTATCGACCGCAATTTTCCGGCTAGATTAGCAACGACATTGACATGATCCCGCTGCTTTGTTATCAAGGGCCGAGTTTCCAAACAAAGGGAGGAGCGTACATAATGAGGACGAAACGCCGCGGTAACACCTCTGTCTTCCCCTTGGGGCCTTGGCTGGACCTGGCTTCGAAGACTGCTGAGATGTTAGGCGCGTCCGCCTACGTCATCGGTCATCGAACCGCCCGCATGGCTCGCGGCGGCACAAAACCTTCGCTCCATGACCAACAGGAATACTCCCGCATGGTCCAGGAAAAGTTCGAAGCCGCGGCGCAATCAGCGCAGGCGATGGCCGGTGGAATGCTGGCGCTGCAGGGGCAATGGTTGCGATGGGTCTTGGCCGGTTTTAACGCAACGGATCCGAAGCGGCCGGCGAGCGGAGCCGGCCGCGCCATCAGCGCATCGGTGAAGCTTGGCTCAGCGCTCGCCCGAACCGCGAACAAAGGTCTGGGACCGGTGCTTGCGCGTGCGGTGGCGAACCGTAAGCGACTGGGTCGGCGGAAAGGGCGATAAGCACTCCAAGTAACCAACAGTAAAGTACTGAGCAATGTTTGTGCTCGTAACGTGGAGATCCGTTTCGACCTTCACTGGTGCTTAGGCCTCGCCCAAGCCGAGCCGGTCGAGCCGGAACTGTTCCGACTGCTGCAGGCCATTCAAGAGCGCGGCTCGCTGCAGGCCGCGGCCAAGGATCGCGGCGTTTCTTACCGCTACGCTTGGGGGCTAATGCAGAAGTGGGAGCGATCACTAGGGCAACCGCTTGCGTGCATGGAGCGTGGCCGTGGTACCACTCTGACCCCGCTCGGGCAAAAGCTATTGTGGGGACAGCGCCGAATCATGGCCCACCTTGGACCGGAGCTGGAAAGCATCGCCTCGCAGCTCGCGTCGGAACTGCGCGAGGCGATGAAAGTGGAAAGCGCACCACCCGTGCGCGTCTTTGCCAGCCACGGTCTTGCGATTCCGCTTTTGCGCGACCTTTTGCGTATCAAGCGGGGCTTGCAGCTCGAGTTACAGTTTCGAGGCAGCCTCGATTGCCTAAGACTGCTGAGCCAATCAAAGTGTGACCTCGCGGGCTTCCATCTGCCCGAGGGATCGCTCGGAGCGCGCTTGGCACCCCGCTTTCGGCGCTGGCTGGATCCCGAAACCGATGTGCTGATCCACGCCGTCCGTCGCCACCAAGGTTTGATTGTCGCAAAGGATAATCCTAAGAGGATCCAATCGGTCGGCGACTTGGCTACGCGGTCTGCTCGGTTTGTGAATCGCCAGCCGGGTTCTGGAACCCGTCTCATCTTCGATTTGCTGCTCGAGGACGCTGGCGTAGTGCCGGACCGCATCCCGGGTTACAACGTGGAGGAATTTACCCACATGGCCGTGGCGGCCATGGTGGCAAGCGGGGGGGCGGACGCGGGTTTTGGGATCGAAGCGGCCGCGCGTCACTTTGACCTCTATTTTATTCCGGTCACCTGGGAGAACTATTGGTTCGCGGTGCGGCGGGGCAAACTCGCGAGCTTTGCGGTATCCGAGATCGTGAGCATGTTGCGCAGCACTGAGTTCAAGGAACAAGCGGGGGCCTTACCCGGATACGACACCGCGCGGGCCGGAGTGATCGTTCCGCTCGATAGTCAGATTGCCTATGGTGAGATGCCGCTATTACTCGATCTGGTCCGCAATCAAACGAGTTGAGTTGGATTCCATTTTTTAAGAAGCTGCTTGCTTAGGCTGCGTGTCACAGATTTGCAACAAGTTTATGCAAGGATTGATTTCTGTTGGACTTCGGATTATAAGTTAACCCTCAGTACGGGCTGCGTTTCCTAACGCACCGTGGGTTGATGGAGCATCACAGCGGGATGCACAGCATAAAAACAACACGAGTTCCCTGGTGCGCACAGTCGGCATGTCGCTATTCATTTTAATGCACACGATCCGACGGAAGTGTGCTTGATCAGCCCAAGTTTTGGACCGCGGACCGCTTTACTGGACAACAGACATAGGTCGCCTCTCGCACCGTTTTGATGCCACAGAGGCGGCCTTGATCGTAGCCTTTATTTTTTAGGGAAGGGAGAATAGTGATGAAAAAACTCAGCGCCATACTCATGGTTTCGATCCCCGGTTTGCTGCTCGTTGGCTGCGCTGGCGGTGGTATTAAACAACCTTGGTGCACGATCGCGGGTACGGTCATTGGTACCGGCGTGGGGCTCGGTGCCAACGAAGCGATTTCAGACGATGAAGACGACACGCGCCCGGGAGCTGCTGTAGCGGGTGCGGTAGCAGGTACTGCGTTGGGCATTTGGCTGTGCCCGGAGGAAGCCAAGCCGGAACCCGTCGCGCAAGCCCCGGAACCGGAACCGGCACCAGACCCGTGTGCGTCCGATGACGACGGGGATGGAGTGAACAACTGCGACGACAAGTGTGCCGGCACTTTGGCGGGAGCCAAGGTTGATGACGTGGGTTGCCCTATTCGCCTTGAGCTTAAGGGTGTGAACTTCGAGTTTGACTCGGCGGAGCTCACCGCAGAGGCGCAAGGGATTTTGGATAGCGTTGCAGATGCGCTGATCAGCTCGGGCGAAACCAAGGACATCGAAGTGCAGGGTCACACCGACAGCCAAGGGAGCACGGAATACAACCAGGGCTTGTCGGAACGGCGCGCACAGTCGGTGGTGGACTACCTCAAAAACAAAGGAGTGACCAACAATCTATACCCGAAGGGCTACGGTGAAGATTATCCGATCGCGGATAACGATACCGAAGAAGGCCGCGCCAAAAATCGCCGGGTGGAGTTGGTCTTCATGGGCGAATGATAGTATCGAGTTATCCCGTTTCAGCCTGGGCTTAAGCGAAAAGAACCCGCTTGCATTAAGCGGGTTCTTCTTTTATCGGCACCGCAAAAGCTCTGACCGATTGCCTTTTTCGCTTTTTTCCTCGGGCGCAGGCCCTGCTACTACGATGAACGACGTCAGTCGAAAAATAGGCCCGCTCGCCAAACCGCCGGGAGTGACTTCAAAAGAGGCTTTACTTTATTGGCTAAAGCTCGGGTTCATCAGCTTTGGAGGCCCTGCGGGACAGATCGCCATCATGCATCAGCAGTTAGTGGAAAAGCAACGTTGGATCTCGGAGCGGCGCTTCTTGCACGCGTTGAACTACTGCATGCTACTGCCCGGCCCCGAGGCCCAACAGCTTGCGACCTACATCGGTTGGCTTATGCACGGGACCCGGGGGGGCATCGCGGCGGGGGCTCTGTTCGTGCTGCCCTCCTTGTTCATCTTGATCGCGTTCTCCTGGATTTATATGGCGTACGGGAACGCGCCCCTGGTCGCGGGGGTGCTCTACGGGATCAAACCGGCGATCACCGCGATCGTGGTTTTCGCAGCCTACCGGATTGGCTCAAGGGCGCTCAAAAACGGCCTCCTTTGGGCGATGGCGGCTTGCGCCTTCATCGCCATCTTCGCCTTCGCCGTGCCTTTTCCGTACATCGTGTTGGGTGCGGGGCTTGTCGGTTACATCGGCGGCCGGCTGGCTCCCGATAAGTTTCAAACCGGCGCAGGTCATCATGCCGCGGACAAGGACTTCGGTCCCGCCCTGATCGATGATCAAAGCGCCTTACCGGATCATGCAGTATTTCAATGGCCTCGTCTCGCCCGCTTTGTGGGCTGTGGCCTTTTGCTATGGGGCGGGGCCTTCGGCATGCTCTGCGCCAGCTATGGCTGGCAAGGGACCTATACCCAGATGGGTTGGTTTTTCACCAAAGCCGCTTTCCTCACCTTCGGCGGTGCCTATGCCGTGCTGCCCTATGTCTACCAAGGCGCGGTCGAGCATTACCACTGGCTGAGCGCCCCCCAGATGATAGACGGACTGGCGTTGGGGGAAACCACACCGGGGCCACTGATCATGGTGGTGGCCTTCGTGGGCTTTGTGGGTGCTTGGATCAAAGAGCTTTTCGGTCCGGATGCGCCATTTCTGGCGGGCGCCCTGGGCGCGCTGGTCGCGACTTTTTTCACTTTTTTGCCCTCTTTTCTGTTTATCCTCATCGGTGGTCCTTTAGTTGAAGCCACCCATGGGGATCTCAAGTTCACCGCGCCCTTGACCGGGATCACGGCGGCGGTGGTGGGCGTCGTGCTTAATCTGGCTCTGTTCTTCGCCTACCACGTGCTGTGGCCAAACGGATTCGACGCGGACATGGATTGGTTTTCCGCCTTCATTGGGATGGCAGCTGGCATCGCCCTATTTCGCTTTAAAGTCGGAATTATTCCCGTTATCGGGTGGTGCGGATTGGCGGGCTTGAGCTCCACCTTGATCGAAGCAATAGGAAGCTGAGGGCTATCCACTTGACAGTGTTACACCTCAACCATCACGCGGCTAGATGGGTTGGCCACACGCTTACTGCTGAAGTAGTTATCTGTGATCCAGAGGGTGTCGTCCGTGGCGATATAAAGAAACTCAACCGGGACCACGTTAGCTAGCCCGCCGAGCGACGCCGTCGCAAAGGGAAACAGCTCCATCGTGAGCGCCATGCCCATAAAGCGAGTCACTGTGACGCCGCAAACGGAGGGTTGGTGCCCAAAGGCTACTAACCGCAGTAAGGTCATTGTTCGAGCAAATCGAGCAGGTCGATCACCGTGGAGTTGGCCCGCGAAATATACGAAGCCAGCGCCAGCGAATGATTGGCAGTGACTCCATATCCGGTGCCGTTTAGAACGATCGGGATCCACATGGGTTTCTCGGCCTGGTCGAGCTTGCGTATGATGTTCTTGAAGTTGACCATTGCCTTCTTGTCATTTAAGACCGGTGCGAAATCGATCTGGATGGCGTACATGAAATGAATGAGTGCCCAGGTCGCACCCCGTGCCTCGTAGAAGACATCGTCGACCTCGAGCCAAGGGGTTTTATACGCCAGTTTCCTAACGGTGGCGGCCTCGAGGTCCCAGACCGCATAGGTATCGAGCTCCTCTACACCGACGCTCGCGCTCAGGCGATGCGCCAAGTCGCCGAGACGTTTGGCCACCAGCTCCAACCAGAAGCGCAGGTTATCGATTCGAACGAAAAACCGGGCATCGCCGCGACTCGGGTCCTCGAGCCTCGCCAGGTATCGTTTTAAGGCCTCGATCCCCTCCCGGTACTGGCCTTCCGTGGTCGGAAAGATCCACGAGTCATGTGCTAAGTGGAACTGCGGATCGGCGATCGCGAGGTCCCGGTCTTCCTTTGATTGCGTCTGCGCACGGGTGAAATCGTTGCGCAGCACCCTCGCGAAATCCCGGACCTGCACCAGGGCTCCAAACTCCCAGTTGGGCATGTTGTCCAGCCATAGCGAGGTCGGGTTAATGTCGTTGGAGAGAAAACCGCCTCTCTTCTCAAGCAGCGTCGTGGCTACTTCGATCAGGGTGGCCGTGGTCACAGCGCCGGTGACCAGGTTTTTCGGGTCATTCCCAGTCTGTCGTACGGCGATCTCCCTGACGTCAAACACGGGCGGCCGGATGCTCCAATAGGTTGCGAGCCCAAAAAACACCACCGCGGCCACCGCGAACAGCATAACGAGACGCCGCAACAGGCGGTGCAGTCTTTGGGAAACGGTCTGTACTGTGTGAGAAACCCTTGGCCAATTTAGTATGAGTTCAGACATGCAGTTGCGTCCATCGTATTTTGCTGTCGCTTGCGATTTCTTTCTTAAGCCACACGACGCCCGGGCGCGACTACCCCGTTCGATATGTGTGGTCTCTTGGCCGCTTCAACGGGTCTCGTCCATCTTCACATCGTCATGATCGTCGCGGACTGGGTCATCCTTTGAAGGGTTCCTTTTGTCTCTTACGTCGATGATCGCAAGGGCGATCACCGCCACTGCGGCCAATAAGACCAATATAAAGTGCCACCCCAACATAATCCGCCCTCCGTTACTCAAATAGGTTTCTTCGCTAACGGTTCGTCCGTCTTGGGTACGATACGGCTGATACGACCAAATCATCGTTATGCCGTTCGCCACCTCGACACAGCAGCTAGTATGGCCGTCTGAGCGGCGTGAAGGTATCCGGCAAACGAGGGACTTGGACACACGGTGAAAGCGGGAGAGCCGTCCGCCTCTTGCGATAGGGCGACAGCTACCACTTTAGAGGCAGCCGTCGATAGCAGGATAGCGGACTTCCGGCGGAGGTGGTCTCCGAAGGTGGGGTGCGAATCGATTTTAATGATCGGCGACCAGAGTCATCAAAGAGATGTGCACGCACGCGCTCTCCGCTATTCAGCCGGTACCTGTGTAAGAAGATGGTCTACTGACCGGTTACCTAGTGCATAGGTCATAACGATCCGAGCTCTGAGAGAGAACACGGGTCCGGGAGGATCGCGAGGCTCACGGGGCTTTGTTTTAGCTGGAGCGAGGTGCGCGCTACCGCCGCATGCAGTGCGGCGGATCTACGCGCTAAAGGTGTCGTGATTCGGTCCAAGCGGTTCTGCTGCACCGGTCCCTCTCGCCTTCCTTATGCCTGGATCGGAATCTTGCCGCTGACGCTCCCATAGCTAGGTCGATCTATCCGACTGATTGGCGTAGAGTCGCTATGCGCTCGTCTAGAGATGGGTGCGACATGAACAGGCGCTTCAGGCCATGACCCATCCCACCCGAGATCCCAAAGGCCACCAACTGATCGGGCAAATGAGGCTGTTCATAGCTCTGCTTCAACCGCTCCAATGCGGCGATCATCTTCTCTCGGCCGGCGAGTCTTGCCCCGCCCGCATCCGCACGAAACTCGCGCCGGCGGCTAAACCACATGACGATGATGCTTGCCAGGATCCCCAACGTGAGCTCGGCGACGATTGCGGTCACCCAGAATGCCGGCCCATGTCCCTCTTCCGTTTTGAACACCAGGCGATCGACCAGATGGCCCACGACGCGGGAGACAAAGATCACAAAGGTGTTGACCACGCCTTGGATCAGGGCCAGGGTCACCGTGTCGCCGTTGGCGATGTGACTCACTTCATGCCCCAAGACGGCCTCGGCTTCGTCCCGGCTCATCGATTCGAGCAAGCCGGTGCTCACGGCCACTAACGCGTGATCGCGGCGCATGCCTGTGGCGAACGCGTTGACATCCGGCCCGCCGTAGATCGCCACTTCCGGCATCCCGATACCCGCCCGCCGTGCGTGCCCCCGGACGGTCTCCACCAGCCAGCGCTCCGTCGCATGGGCAGGTTGCTCAATGACCTGCGCGCCGGTCAGACGCTTTGCGCTCCATTTGGAGATCGCGAGCGAGATCAACGCGCCGCCAAATCCAAACACGCCGGCGAACACCAGCAAGGCGTTGAGATCGAGCCCAGTACCTTGCTCATCGAGAATACGCTCGACTCCCAAGAGTCGCAGCGCGATGCTGAGCACGAACACGACCGCAAGGTTGGTGAGTAAGAACAGAAATATGCGTTTCATATCCAAGCTCCTTCAGGTAATACTAAAATAGGTTGCTTGCGATCCGCCAGAAGAACACGGCTTTCATTCGCAAAGCGACTTCCCGATCAGGTGGGCCTCGATTCCACTTAATCGAGCCGCTCAGACC
>JBOIEE010000036.1:0-18088 GCA_050740975.1 Gammaproteobacteria bacterium
GAGCACATCGCTTGCCCAGCCGTAGCCAAAGCTCTCCCAGGCCAATACGTCTACGCCCCTCGCTCCCAGCAGGGACCACAGCGCAAGCTCGAACGCCCCCGTGTTCGAGCCGGGTACGATCGCAAGCCGATGCTCGTCCGGGATCCCCAGCAGCCGTTTCGTGCGCTCAATGGCGCCGGCGAGCTTGGCATGCGCGCGAGGTGAACGGTGATTGCGGCCAATGCAAGCGTCCTGCAACGCGCCCGAGGTCCAGCCTGGGCGCTTGGCGCACGGGCCGGAAGAGAAATGGGGGCAATGAGGTCGAGCTGAAGGAGGTATCTGCACGCTTAGAATGGTAAAGTTTCCGTTGCAGGAACCGTTATTTTGTGCGCCGCACAAAAAATGTACTCCCTCCCCTCTGTATTGTCAATTTCTTTTAAAAAAACTTTCGGAAGGAAAGCGTGGTTTTTCGTCTTTATCCCGATAGAATAGAATCCATGCTTTCAAAATTGTAGCTTATGGCTGGGTGGCAGAATGGTCATGCAGCGGCCTGCAAAGCCGTGGACGCCGGTTCGATTCCGACCCCAGCCTCAGAATGTTATTGCTGCTTTAAGGAAGGGCTTTTGCCACTACCTTTGCCAGCCGTCCGGTACAAAACGCAAGCAACGAAAACACAGCACTGATATATGTTTGTGGATGCACGGTCCGTCGACCGGCCGGACCGACGAAGACGACAACCTATTGCTTCGAGCACGAAGCAGAAAAGGCGCGGTAAAATGAACCCCGTCGTTACCGCCTTCATGCATGAACCCACCGGTTCCCTCACCTATGTGGTGCAGGAGCCCGATGGCCCCCAGTGCGCGGTCGTCGATCCGGTGCTCGACTACGACGATGGGGCTTCGCGGACGAGTACGGCGAGCATCGACCCTGTGATCGCTTGTATTCGAGAGCACGGGCTGACCGTCGACTGGATCTTGGAGACCCATGCCCATGCCGACCGCCTGAGCGCCGCACAGGATGTGAAGGCGCAGTGCGGCGGGCGGATCGCAATCGGCGAGCACATCGTCCAGGTGCAGCAGATCTGGAAGGAGATTCTGAATTTAGGCGATGAGTTCAAGGCTGATGGCTCGCACTTCGATCACCTATTCAAAGAAGGAGAGCGTTTTCGGGTCGGGGCGCTCGAAGGGCATGTGCTCTATACTCCAGGCCATACTCAAGCCGACGTGACCTATCTCATCGGGGATACCGCCTTCATCGGCGACACCTTGTTCATGACCGATTACGGATCGGCGCGAGCGGACTTCCCGGGCGGCGACGCCCACGTGCTCTATCGTTCGATCCAAAAGCTCTATGCGCTGCCACCCGAGACGCGGCTTTTCCTCTGTCATGACTATTTGACCGAAAAGCGCCAAATACACCGCTGGGAGACCACGATGGCCGAACAACAGGAACACAACATCCATATCAACGCCGCGACGAGCGAAGAGACTTACGTCCAGTTCCGCAATGGTCGGGATAAGCAGCTCGCAACGCCAAAGCTCCTCTTCCCGTCGGTGGAAATTAATATGCGCGCTGGTCAGTTTCCGCCACCCGAGTCGAATGGACGCTCTTATCTTAAGATTCCCATCACGCGGGCCAAGGCGATCTCCGCAGCGGCGCCAGGGTCAAACAACCCTTAGGGCAAGGCCACCGCTTCAGCGGACACGGCGGCATCCGAGTAATCGCGAAGTGACCGACCCAGTACGCATAGTTTGTTTCAACATCCGCGGCATCCCGACGCTGGTCGTATTCCGCAATGGCCGCGAGGTCGCGCGCCAATCGGGCGCCATGCCATTGGATGCGCTGGTGCGTTGGACCCGACAGGCCACAGAACCGGAGTTCGATGAAATCGTCGACGCGGCGGAGGAATACATGGATCTCGTCGTCGAGCGCGCAGTGCAACTCGGCGGCACAGTGGAGGGTACGCTCCAAGTTGCGGTCAAGCGCATCGAACTCAAGGAGTACCCGCTGGCGATCACGGCTGAGCTAGACCACATCGCAGCGCTATCATCCGCGCTGGCTGCGTACGGTAAGCGCGCGCGCCGTGCCATTGATCAGACCGACGATCTTGGCGACAAGGACAGCGCGGACATCTTTACCGAAATCTCGCGAGGCGCGGGCAAATTTCTGTGGCTCGTGGAGGCACACAACGGAGAGCAATCATGAAAACCTGGGAACTGCAAAACAGCTTTGGCATCGATTCATTGACCCTCACCGAGCGGCCGCAGCCGCAGCCTGCCGCGGGGCAAGTACTCGTGAAAATCCGCGCGTGTTCGCTCAACTACCGCGATATGATGATGGTGAAGGGTATCTACGATCCCAAACTTCGCTTTCCGCTCGTTCCGCTGTCAGATGGCGCGGGTGAAATTGTCGCGGCGGGCGAAGGCGTATCTCGCGTGAGAGTCGGCGACTCGGTTGCCGGCGCTTTCATGCAGAAGTGGCTCGACGGCGGAGCGACCGACGCGAAGGCGAAAAGCGCGCTGGGCGGAGCGATTCCCGGAGTAGCGGCGGAGTATGTCGCTTTCGACGCGGAAGGCGTGGTGCGCTTTCCAGAACATCTCACGGACGAAGAGGCCGCGACGCTGCCTTGTGCCGCCGTGACCGCGTGGAACGCACTCGTGACCACGGGCAAGCTCAAGGCCGGCGACACGGTGCTTGTCCAGGGCACGGGTGGGGTGTCGCTGTTCGCGCTGCAGTTCGCAAAGGCGCTGGGTGCTCGCGTCATCGCCACCTCCAGCAGCGACGCGAAGCTCAAGCGGGTGCTGGAGCTTGGCGCCTCGGACGGCATCAACTACAAGGCCACGCCCGAGTGGGGCAAGCGCGCACGCGAAATCACCGGTGGTGTCGGTGTCGATCACGTCGTAGAGGTCGGCGGCGCCGGAACGCTAACCGAATCGCTGCGTGCCGTGCGCATGGGCGGCCGCATCAGCCTGATCGGCGTTCTGTCCGGCGGCGGCCAAGTGGATCCGAGGCCGATCCTGATGAAGAACGTGTGCGTTCAAGGCATCTTCGTCGGCAGCCGCGCCATGTTCGAGGCCATGAACGATGCTATCGCCCGCCACCGGGTGCGACCCATTGTGGACCGCGTGTTCCCCTTCGGCGAGCTCCCAGATGCACTGCGCCACATGGAGCTTGGAGCCCATTTCGGCAAGATCGCCCTAAAGGCGCCGTAACACTATCAGCACACGCGGCATCCCATTATCCAAGCGTACGAGCCGGGTGAGCGCTGGCGGTGGTGTTACCCCGATGGGCTGTACCTGGAATAGCAACTAGAGAGAACCAGTCATGGCTACAAAAGATCAGTCCGTTCTCTATCATATACAGCGTCCGGCGAATGAGGAGCATCGCAAAACGAGGTGCCATCGGTTCCTGGCGTGGAGAAGTGTGGGTGCAAGGTAAACAGCTATTGAGGCACGTCAGGGGAAACCCAGGCATGGGGTTAAACTAAGACACAATTATTTTTTTGGAGGAAAACATGAAACGAAAAGCTTCAGCAGTTTGGCAAGGTGGTCTCAAAGATGGAAAAGGCACAATTTCAACGGACAGTGGAGTCCTATCAAATACCCAGTATTCATTCAGTACCCGCTTTGAAAATGGCATTGGCACCAACCCCGAAGAGCTTATTGCCGCAGCTCACGCAGGATGCTTTTCGATGGCTCTCTCAGGACAACTTGGGAACGCAGGCTTAGTAGCAGAAGGTATAAATACGACGGCTGCGGTAACTTTAGAAAAAACGGACGCTGGGTTCACAGTGACTGAGGTACACCTAGACGTAAGAGCAAGGATTCCAGGGGCGAGCCAAGAAGTATTTGCAACGGCGGCGAACAATGCGAAGACAGGATGTCCAATCTCACGATTGCTGAATGCGACGATCACGATGGAATCAAAGCTTGAGTCGTAGCTGTTACCGCAATCAGCGAAGGCGACGCTTTGGAAATCATGGATCCGATGAAGGGAAATAGCATGACTAAAACGGCCTTGTTACTTGGCGCAAGCGGCCTTGTGGGAGGGCATTGCGTGAAGCTGCTGTTGGAAAACGCCTCCTACCACAAAGTTATTGCCTGGGTACGAAAGCCCATCCCGCTCCCAGCATGCGAAGCTGTTGCTAGAGGTGGTCGATTTTGAGCACTTGGATCGCCATGCTTCCACATTAGGAGCAGTGAGTGAGGTCTTTTGCTGCTTGGGCACCACCATCAAAAAGGCTGGCTCACGAGACGCTTTTTACCGGGTCGATTTTACCTATCCCTACGCAATCGCCCAGATGGCTGCCCGGAATAAAGTCCAACAGTTTTTGATCGTCACCGCCATGGGCGCGGATCCTGGCTCTTCGATTTTTTATAATCGGGTCAAAGGCGAAGTCGAAGCTGCGCTCGCCAAGCTGCCGTTTCGCGGTCTGCAGATCCTCCGGCCTTCCCTGCTTTTGGGTGAGCGCCAAGAATTCCGCCTCGGTGAGAGAGTGGGGATTTTTGCCTCCAAGCGGCTTTCATTTTTGTTTGTCGGGCCTTTGCGGAAATATCGCGCCATCGAAGCAAGCGTGGTGGCGTATGCCATGGTTCAAATTGCGCAGCAAAACGTGCGAGGCGTCAATATCTTCGAATCGTGGCCGCTACAAGTCATCGCCGCAAGGAAGTGAAACCCCTATGGCAGAAAAAAACAACCGCCACATCCTAGCATTGGCCGTCAGCGGTGGGGGTGCTAGGGCGGCGTATCAAGCGGGATTTTTGCAGGGGCTCGCGGAGCATTACCCTGATCTCGAAATCCCGATCGTGACTGGAGTCTCGGCCGGGGCTATCAACACAGCCTACCTTGCCAATCACCGAGGGACGTTTCGAGAGAAGGTCAAACACCTCGCGGCGGTCTGGGAAACGCTTACTCTAGATCACGTTTTTCGAGTCGACGCCGGGTCTATTGCGAGGCAGGTCGCGCGTTGGAGCGTACGCCTGCTCATGGGGAGGGCTTCGCACGTCATGGAGACCCGTAGCCTGGTCGACGCCTCTCCGTTGCAGGCTTTATTGGAGCAGGTATTGAAACCGGTGTCTGGTGTGCTGGCCGGTATTCACGAGAATCTTTTAGAGGGCCGCCTGCGTGCGGTCGCCATTACCACATCGAATTATTCTACAGGCCAGTCGGTAACCTGGGTCCAGGGGATAAATTTAGTGCCCTGGACACGCGCCCACCGTAAAGGCATCCCCTGCACGCTGTGCGTAGATCACATATTAGCCTCTGCCTCGCTACCGCTTTTCTTCCCGGCCGTGAATATTGGCGGATGCTGGTACGGTGATGGCGGGATCAGAATGACTGCACCGTTGGCGCCGGCTGTACACCTGGGCGCCGATCGCATCTTGGCGATCTCGACAAAATATGCACCGTCCAGCGAGGAAGCCGATTGCCCCAATATCAACGGCTATCCACCTCCCGTGCAAGTGGCCGGTGCCCTGTATAATGCGCTCTTCCTCGATGTGTTTGATTACGATGCCTTGCGTATCGAACGTATCAACTCGCTGGTGAAGCATGTCCCGCTCGACAAGCGGGGCGGATTGCGTTGTGTGAACCTATTGCTGCTGAGGCCCTCATGCGATCTGGGCAAGCTCGCGAACGAATATGAGCCCGAGCTTCCGAGCGCCTTCCGCTTCATGACCCGAGGTTTGGGCACGCAAGAGACCCGATCGAACGATATCTTAAGCGTATTGATGTTTCAGCCAGACTACCTGCGACGGTTGCTGGACTTGGGCTATGCGGACGCAGAGACCCGCCGCGAGGAAATCGCCGCGTTCCTTGCGAAAAACAGTGTTTGAAGCCCACCGAAGCACGAGTGATCGCGCACGATGACGTTCAGTCTTGCCATCATTACTTTTCGTGCATTTGCGAACGCTCAGGCCACGGGCGGGACAGAAAGCGCTGAGCTTGCAAACCGTCCCCAGCCAAAACCGAGATCTCGCGTCATTGACAACTGACAGGTTTAAAATCCTATTCCCGCAGTGATAGATGCAGAGACGCTGGTTGCTCCGATGGTCCCGCGTTTCCTGCACAGGCGAAGTGGGCTTTCACGCCATCCCAATTGCCGGCCTCCGCCATCGCGCGCAACTCACCCGCTGCAGCTTCAAGTTCACGGTTTCCCCGCACAGCCTCGGCGAGGCGAGCCGCTATGCCCTGTGCTCCCGTCGGATCGCCTTGTTCCACTTTTATCCTGAGTAAGCAGACAAGGGGATACCACTTCTGCCTCACTGTTCCGATTTCCGACAGGACTTCCCATGCACGGTTTGCGGCGAGTTCGGCCTCAGGAAGTCGGCCAACTTTGATTAGCAACTCCGCCAACACACCTTGGCTGATTGCTTCACCTTCGTCATCAAGGCAATTCTGCTTGAGATTGATGCTCTTGTTGTAGGCATCTTCTGCTTCTGGACACCGGTGTTGTTCCGCGAATAGGTCACCCAGCTTGTGCCAACTTCCGGCTAGGCCAAGAGGCAGTGCAATTTCCTCAAAAATGGCTAATGCTTTGCGGATGGCAGACTCCGAGCGCACGGGGTCGTTTAAATGGCGATACACGCCTCCCAATTCATTGAGGGCAAGGCCAGCCTCCATTTGTTGCCCACTTTCGGTGTAGGCTCCAGCCAGAGATTCGTAGCCAGCGGCGGCTTCTTTCCATCGCTTATTTTTCCGTTCGCTGTCGAATCGCATGCGAATAAATAATGATTGGTTTTCGAATGCCGCATCCTGCCAGTGTTTCCAAGGAGTGCCCTCACGCATCTTGCGGTCAAGGCGCAAGCTCAGCTTGCCTACTTTTCGGAGCAACATTTTTCCAGCATGCTCTGATTCCAAGGACGCAATCGCGTCATTCAGAACCTTCAAAGCGGTTTCCTTCTGGCCTTGTGCGGCATGCATCATGGCCACATTTATCAGGGTCACTGCCGCAGCAACTTTCCGACCCGCTTTTCGCGAATACGCAAGGCTCCTGGTGTAGGCCTCTTGTGCTAACACCCACTTACCACGTCGAGCGTGGACTTGGGCGATGCGATCCCAGGTGATCCCGAGTCCGATAATGTCGCACCGTCCAGCGGACTCTTTGAGTTGCCGACTTTTCCCGAACGCATCCAGCGCTTTGTCCCACCGCTGCTGTAATGTATTGATAGCACCGATTTGGTCGAAGGCAATACTCTCGCCTTCCATGTCGCCAAGCAAGTGACTCAACTTGCAACTTTCCTGCAACGCGTCTATTGCCGGCTGGTAGTCGCCTTTGGCTACAAGAACTTTGGCGAGAAGTGTTTTGGTTACGGCCATACCCTTCCGATCGTCTTTCCGGATCTCCAAGGATTTATCGCAGAAATCAAGAGCTTCAGGTAAACGCCTCTGCCGACGAAACAGGTCGGCCAGCAGATGCGTGACGATGGCTTGCTCGCGTGCCGAGTTATGACTGGTCCAATAATCGAGACTCATACGCAACTCGTCTTCGGCTGCTTGACAATCCATCTGTAAGGTCAGAACGGTGCCGAGGTTCATTCTGCTCCGAGCAAGCCCTTCGGTATCGCCGATGCCTTCCCTAATTACAAGCGCATCCCTAAACTTGGCACAAGCCTTCACCAATTCTCCCTGATCTTGAAACAATCTTCCCTGTATATCCAGAGAACGAGCTTTACTTCGCGGTTCTAATGACCGCATAATCTCTTCAAGCTTACCCTGCGCACGTTTAACGCCAGCATGGTCACCTAAGCGAGTCAATACCACACCTAAATGCTCAAGGGCCGATGCCTGATGCGCTAGATTTCTTGTCGCATTCCGGTTGGCATAGTAAAGGCATTGTCGGTATTGCGCCGCTGCATCTTCCCACCGTCCTTGAGCTTCGAGAACGATGCCCAAGTCAACGAGCGAGCGCTCCAAGGCTGCCCAGTAATGGGCCTCTGCCGCGGCTTTCACAGAAGCCCGGTTAAGCTGCTCGCGCTCGGACCAAAGCCCCCTTTGCTGTAAGAATGGGCCTAACGCACGCGATATTCGCCAAACAGCCTGGAGGTCGCCGATGCTGGGAGCAGCATTTGCTGCAGCAAGCAGATCAGGCCAATCTTCTTCCCACGAAACCACCACTTCATCTTCTCTGCTATCTTCATCCGCGCTTGGTTGAATCAGCGAGAGGCAGTAATCCAAGTGGTGCCTGCTTAATTGCTCGTCTAGACCTTCCGCTTTGGCCTTTTGGCGTGCAAACGCTCGGGTGAAATTGAGCAACTTATAACGATGTGACTCGGTTCCTGGGCAGACATGAACGAGACTTTTTTTAACTAAGTGCATAAGCAGTTTGCGCGGTTGATCGACCTCGCAGACAGCATCAACGGCTTCTAAGGTGAACTGCCCTGCAAACACCCCAAGCCGCTTAAAAACTGCTGCTTCATTCGGTAAGAGGTGGTCGAGAGACCATTCAAAGCAACGCAACATGGACTGATGACGCCCCGAATCGTCAATACTGTACCCATCTCTTTCCATGAGAGAGCCAAGAGGTTTTTCGGCGAGTTCGTTACATATTTGCGACAGGCTCAAAACAGGTGCCCACGCAGCGACAATCTCAATCGCGAGTGGAATCCCCTCTGTGAGTTGGAGAAGTTGTCGGACGCTTGATGCGCTGTTCTTCTCTGGAATCCATTTGTCATCGACCATTTGCACGCGGGTTAAAAAAAGTTCGTAGCTTTCCAGATGTTCAAGATCAGCCAGCGACACGGGGCTATTATCCGGCACGGATAGGGGGGGAAGTCTGTAGACCGTCTCGCTATGACAACCGAGTTGATGCTGCGAGCTCGCAAGAATCTTGAGATTGCGGCAGCGGCCCAGGAGAGGGTTGACCACTTTGGCGATGCTGGTGCGTGCCGTCTCGCAGTTGTCCAAAACGAGCAGCACGGGTGTAGCGCTGAGTTGCCTCACTAGCGCCGGAAGTCGATCCTCTGCGTTAGCCGGAGCGAGCTTCAAGCGAGAAACCAATGTGTCGAGAACTTCCTCCTCTGCAGCGTTGGTCACATACTCAAAGCTGACGAATGCTATCGTCTCCTTGCATTCAGCATCTTCACTTTTCCGTTTGATGATTTCCTTAACCAAGCGCGTCTTACCCATCCCGCCAGGGCCAACAAGCGTAACTAGACGCTTGTTTTTCAGTCGGTCCTCAATCTCGCATATCTGTTGTTTTCGCCCAATGAAGATATCTGAATCACCGATATCGAGGAGCGGATCTTGGTCGGCTAGAAAAACTGACGATGATTCACGGGAACGGCTGGGCCTGAATCAGGCCCGCGCCCTTTGATCTCTGCCTTGACGGAGGTTGGTCCGTGCTGCTTAATCTCAGCAAAGGGATCGAGGGACAGGGTGAGGGACCAGCAATCGTTATTGTCGGTGCGTTGATATACTGGACACGGAACCCAGCCTTGACCATTTTCATCGAAGCGCCGCAGCCACACTTCCACTTGGCTGCCCCGGATGCGCACGAAGTTGTAGCCACTCTCCTGTGGTGTTTTGCCGTAACAAGCCCCAGCCGCTACACGCAGCAAACCGCCCTGTGGCTGTTGTACCCAGGCGCTATGTTCGTGACCGTGCAGGAATACGTTGTAGTACCTTTCCAGTATGCGGTTCAGTGATGGATCTTCATCCGATGTCAACCAATTGAAGGGGTGATGGGCTACGGCGATTTTGAATTGCGCCTTGTCCTTGTCAAGTTGGTTGGACAGCTTCATTAACTGCCACTTACCCAGCCGCAGCTTGCCCTTGTCGCCCGGTTTACCGGTGGCGCTCCAAGCGCTGTTGAGGCCAGCGATACCTACCTTTAAGCCATTGATGTCTAGGGTGTTGGCGTAGATAAGCCGTTCGGGATCTTGGTATAGATGCGAGTAGTATTTGGCGATAAAGTCACGGTAGGCGTACAGCCGTTGCGCATAGGCTTGCCATTCGCTTCCGCCTGTTTGCATAAGCGAGTTCACTTCTTCATCGTTGAGTCCCTGCAAATGCTTGGTTTGCGGTTCCAGCACTTTGTCCCGGTCGATGTCGTGATTACCAGGTACCAGGAATACCCGTTTTTTCTCCAGCCCCAGCAGTTCCCGAACCTCTTCGATAACCCCGTGGGTCTCCAGGAACTGGCTCGCGAGGGATTTATCTCCGTCGCCCAACTGACCCCAGGCCAAATCGCCGGTAACAAATAGCAAATCAGGCCTCAAATCTTGCTCTCGCAGTATCCTGCCGATGTCGTCCTTCAAACATGTGACAATCTGGGTTGCGTCCCAACCGTTTACCGGCTCGCAAAGGTGGAAGTCGGACAGGTGCAGCCAAGTTAAGGAGTCAGCCATGGTGGAGGAGTCTACTGAAAGGATTGAACGATTTACGTGGTCCCAAAAACTTTGGCGATCAATTTGGCCACTGTCTCCTGAAAATCGCCGTCGTTCCAATACCCGCCACACTACAAGATAGGAACTTGATGGGCTTATCCGACCATTTTGGCCAGACGATGCGCTGTCGGAGGCGCATTGTCAACGAATCCAGGGCTTGTGGAAGTGGAGAATGCATTTTACGGACTCATCGTTAGTGATCGAGTGACGGGCTGTCGAGTCTGAAACCTGTTCCTGACAGGCTTCAGCTTCCGCCAAGTCACTACTATGCCTTCGGCAGCCCTGGCCGTCCCCAGTCAACTCGAAGACGGGACTTCTCGTTCGCAGATGACTGACAGCTTGTAGTTGCACGTTGCAGGTTATCCTACTGGAAACCCGCCCGGTGCCTAAGCCTACCAGGGGCATGACGAACTCGCTCGTATTCACGTAAGAGCGAGTTCGGGGTCAGAGTAGTTCGGGGTCAGAGTAAAAACTGCTTGAAATGTGGTAGTCTAAGCGCCGTTCAGTTTTACAGAATGAGCAAAGGGACTTGCACATGGCCCGTCTACCACGGCTTTCTTTACCTTCGATCCCCCAGCACGTCATCCAGCGGGGCAACAATCGCCAAGCCTGCTTCTACGCGGACGAGGATCACCGGTTCTACCTGGAATGCCTCGGCGAAGCCGCCCGAAAATACCGAGTCTCAGTACACGCCTACGTGCTGATGACCAATCATGTCCATCTATTGATGACGCCTACCTCGGCGGCAGGAGCGAGTGAAGTCATGCAGACGCTCGGCCGCCGCTATGTCCGGTACGCCAACCACAGGTACCGCCGAAGCGGCACGCTGTGGGAGGGTCGGTATCACGCAAGCTTGGTAGAGGGTGACCGCTATCTCCTCACCTGTTACCGGTATATCGAACTCAACCCCGTTCGGGCCAGTATGACGGATGATCCAGCCGCTTCCCGTTGGAGCCGCCACCCTTGCAACGCACTAGGGCAGCGGGACCCGCTGATTGAGCCACACGAAGATTATCTCAGGCTTGGGATGGAACCCGCTGAGCGGCAAGCTGTTTACCGGGAATTGTTTCGGGCGCACATCGATCCGGAGCTGCTTAAGGCTGTCCGGCAAGCCACCCAAACAAACCCAGTGTTTGGCATTGAGTGTTTCCAGAAACAGATCGATGCCGCTCTTGCAGTACGCATAGAGAAACAAAAACCGGGACCGCGGAGGACAGAAAATAGCCTGGGATAAGCACAATTCTTACTCTGACCCCGAACTGCAGACCCCGAACTGGACCCCGAGCCACTAAGGAATCCGGCTTCACAAACCGGAGCTATTGACGCTGAATGCACATCGGAGGAGGCCGCCGAGGCATTCCGGCGGCTGCGGCACGAGACCTGACGGCTGAGCGACTGGCCGTGATCGGGCTGCGGAACGACGGCGCGATCAACGATGAGGTGCTCCATCGTCTTGAGCACGGCGAGCGTCTGACCGATACTATCGACTTGCTGCATCGGGTGGCGACCAATGAAAGAGAGAGATCTGGCCGGCTGGATGTGGGCTGACGCCTGCGAATTGATTGCGCAGGCGGAGCGCCTGCATCGCCAATTCTTTCGCGTGGGCGCACCACGTGAACGGCTCCCCACCTGGGAACCGCCTGTCGACGTTTTCGAGACCGAAGGCGAGGTGCTGCTTTGCGTGGCCCTGCCCGGTGTAGCGGCCGATCACATCGAGGTGCTGCTCGAGGAAGACGTCATTACGATCGCCGGCGTACGGGTGATGCCGCGGGAGTGCCGGACGGCGCTTATCCATCGTCTGGAGATCCCCAATGGGCGCTTTGAACGCCGCATCCGCCTGCCCGCGCCCTCCATGATTTTAGCGCACAGCCGGTTCGATAACGGCTGTCTCGCGCTCACCCTGCGCAAGCGTTAACGGAGAGCCGCGACGGAGGTAGAGCATTTGAGAAACGATACCCCGCAAGGACTGGAGGCGACCGATCGAAAAGAGCACGCGGCAGGCGCCGGCGAATCACCGCGCCTTCGTCCCATCCCCGAGGACGCGCTGCCGATAGTGCCCGTCCGCAACCTGGTCCTCTTTCCGGGGGTGATACTTCCGATCACTTTGGGTCGGGCCATCAGCATCGCCGCCGCACAGGAGGGGGTGCGCAGCGAGCGGCCGATCGGAGTGGTTCTGCAACGCGAGGTGCAAGCCGAAGCCCCTGCGCCCGAGGGTCTGCACTGGGTCGGCACGGTGGCCGGCATACTGCGCTACATCACCGGGCCGGATGGCGCGCACCATATCGTCTGCCAGGGAGAGCAGCGGTTCCGAATCACGCAGTTTCTGGAAGGCTATCCGTTTCTGGTGTGCCGCGTCGAGCGGATCGTGCCGGCGGATTCTATGAGCAGGGAAGTGGAAGCGCAGATGCTCAAGCTCAAGGAGCGCGCTGCTGAAGCGTTACAACTGTCGCCACAGGCGCCGGCCGAGCTGATAACAGCGGTGCAGGCCATGGAATCGGCCTCTGCGCTGGCCGATCTGGTCGCCCATTTCCTGGATCTCAAGCCCGAGGAGAAGCAGGAGATCCTGGAATCCTTCGACGTACGGGTCCGCCTCGACAGGGTCTTGGTGTTGCTTGCACACCGCATTGAAGTGCTTCGGTTGTCGCGCGATATCGACCAGCGTACCCAGAAAAGCATGGACGACCGGCAGCGTGAATTTCTGTTGCGCGAGCAGATGAGGGCCATAAAGAAAGAGCTGGGAGAGGATGAGGAGAATTCGGCGGAGGTCGCTGAACTGTCCAAGGCCATCGCCGCGGCCAGGATGCCGGAGGAGACGGAGAAGCACGCGCGCAAGGAATTGCAGCGCCTGGAGCGTATGCCCGAGGCCGCGGCCGAGTATTCCATGCTGCGCGGCTATCTCGAATGGCTTACCGAACTGCCCTGGTCAGTCGTGTCCGAGAGTAAAATCGATATCGCTGAGGCACGCAGGATCCTCGATGAAGACCATTACGCACTGGATAAGATCAAGCGCCGCATTCTCGAATACCTGGCGGTGCGCAAGCTCGCGCCGAGCGGCAAGAGTCCGATCCTGTGCTTTGTCGGCCCGCCCGGTGTCGGCAAGACCTCGCTGGGGCAGAGCATCGCCAAGGCAACTGGTCGCAAGTTCGTGCGCATCAGCCTGGGCGGCGTACATGATGAGGCAGAGATCCGCGGGCATCGCCGCACCTACATCGGCGCCTTGCCCGGCAATGTCATCCAGGCCATCCGCAAAGCGGGCACGAGAAATCCCGTGTTCATGCTCGATGAAATGGACAAGCTGGGAGCAGGGTTCCACGGCGACCCCGCATCGGCGCTGCTCGAGGTACTCGACCCAGAGCAAAACTCGACTTTCCGCGATAACTACCTGGCGCTACCTTTCGATCTCTCCCAGGTCATGTTCATCGGCACGGCCAATATGCTGGACACCATCCCGGGGCCGCTGCGCGATCGCATGGAGATCATCCACTTGCCGGGTTATACGGATGAGGAAAAGGTCCAGATTGCCCGCCGCTACCTGGTGAAACGCCAGCTCGAGGCAAACGGACTTAACCCGGAACAATGCGCGATCACCGATGAGGCCTTGAGCGCGGTCATCCACGACTACACGCGCGAGGCGGGCGTGCGCAACCTCGAGCGGGAGATCGGCGCGGGTTTCCGCCACGCCGCCATGCGCATCGCCGAAGGCGCCGCGCAGACAGTGCGGATAGATGTCGCCGACTTACACCAGATCCTGGGCCGGCGAAAGTTCGAGAGCGAGGTCGCAATGCGCACCAGTGTGCCGGGCGTGGCGACCGGTCTCGCATGGACGCCGGCGGGCGGCGACATTTTGTTTATCGAAGCGAGCCGCGTGCCGGGCAGTGGACGCTTGATCCTGACCGGGCACCTGGGCGCAGTGATGAAGGAAAGCGCTCAGGCCGCACTGAGTCTGGTGAAATCACGGGCGAGCGAGTTCGGCGCCGCCCCCGATGCTTTCGACAAGCATGACATCCATGTGCACGTGCCGGCCGGGGCGATCCCCAAGGATGGTCCAAGCGCCGGGGTAGCGATGTTCATCGCGCTCGCCTCCACGCTCTCGGGCCGGCCGATCCGCAGCGACACGGCCATGACCGGCGAGATCAGCCTGCGCGGACTGGTGCTGCCGGTAGGCGGCATCAAGGAAAAGATCCTGGCCGCAGCACGGGCGGGGATCAAGACCGTGCTATTACCGGCGCGCAATGAGAAAGAGATTGAAGAGGTGCCGAAGACGGCACGCGAGCAGATGCGCTTCATCCCGATCGAGCGCGTCGATGAGGCCGTGGAATCCGCGCTCTCGTCCTGATCGCCCTTCCCATCGCGAGCTACCCCGAGATCGCCCCGCCCACGGTCACGGCGAGCTATCCCGGGGCCAATGCCCAGGTGGTGGCCGAGACGGTCGCGACCCCGATCGAACAGGAGGTGACCCCATTTGCCGTGCCCCGGAAAAACCCATTCAACGTCTTTACACACCTTGAGCTTGTCCACTGACTTGATTTGCTCCTCCCAGGAAGAAACCGCAGATCGTTGTCCAGCCGGCGACCATTACCGAGGACGCTTTGCCCTTAGTAATATCCCATCTGGGTCTTCACCTTGCCGCGGAACACCCAGTACGACCAAGCGGTGTACATCAAGATGATCGGCAGCAGGAACAAGGTGCCGATCAGCAGGAACGCTTGCGACTGCGGAGCGGCGGCTGCGTCCCACAGGGTGATCGTCGGCGCCACGACGTACGGGAACATGCTGATCGCAAGCCCGAGGTAGCACATCGCGAACAGCCCCATCGCGGCGATGAATGGCGCAATGTCGCTCCTGCGACCAAGCGAAGCCCACAGCCACCCGCCGATCGCTGCGGTTGCGAGCGGCACCGGCGCGAGAAGGGCAATATTGGGCCACGAGAACCAGCGCGCGGCGATCCTCGTGTCGAGGAACGGGGTCCAGAGGCTCACCATGCCGATGAAGGCGAGCGTACCGAACAGTCCAACCCGTGCTTTCGTGCGCGCCCAATCTTGCAGCGCACCTTCGGTCTTCAGCACGAGCCACGTTGCGCCGAGCAACAGGTAGCCGAAGACGAGGCCGACGCCCACTGCCAGCACGAAAGGATGCACCCAGTCCCAACTCGTCCCGGCGTACTGGCGCCCGCTCACCTCGAAGCCCAGCACGAACTTCCCGAGCACGCAGCCTTGGGCAAAGGTGGCGATGAGCGAGCCCCAGAAGAACGCCTGATCCCAGCGCTTGCTGGTCGTGCGCGCGGTCGGCCGGAATTCGAACGCGACGCCGCGGAAGATTAAGCCCAGCACCATCGCGAGGATCGGAAAGTAGAGCGCCGGGAAGATGATCGCAAAAGCGAGCGGGAACGCCGCGAACAGCGCCAGCCCACCGAACACAAGCCAGGTTTCGTTCCCGTCCCAGATGGGCGCCACCGAGGCCATCATCAGGTCGCGCGCGCGGTCGTCGGGCGCGAACGGAAAGAGGATCCCGACGCCGAGATCGAAGCCGTCCAGCAGTACATACATGAAGACGCCGAAGGCGAGGATGACGGTCCAGATGGGTACGAGGTCGAGAACCATTGGCCGCTCTCGCTTAACCGTCGGAGCCGGTGGCCGCCGACAGCGGTCGGGCAGGGCGTTGTTCGGGCCGCAGCTCCTGCCCCTCGAGCCGCTCCGGCAGGCCCCGCTGCACCAGCTGCACGAGGTAGTAGACGCCGGCGCCGAAGATAACGCTGTATACCGCGATGTAGGTCAGCAGCGACGCCAGGACGTCGCCGCCCGTGAGCGTCGGCGTCACCGCGTCCGCAGTGCGCAGGAGTCCGTAGACCACGTAGGGCTGGCGGCCAACCTCGGTCGTGATCCAGCCGGCGGTGACGGCGACATAGCCGGTCGGGATCGCCCAGGTGGCCGCGCGCAGGAAGAGCGGGGTGGCGAAGAGCCGCTTGCGCCAGGCGAGCCACCACGCCCAGAGCGTGAGTGCGAACATGATCGCCCACATGCCGACCATGACTCGGAAGGCGAAGAACACCGGCGCGACCGGCGGGCGATCGGCAGGCAGAAAGTCCTTGAGCCCCCGGACCACGCCGTCCCAACTGTGGGTGAGATAGAGACTCGCAAGCTTCGGGATCGACACCTCGGCGCGATTCGTCTCGGCCGCCTCGTCCGGAAGCGCAAACAGCACCGCCGGCGCCCCGGCGCGCGTCTCCCACAGGCTCTCCATCGCCGCGAGCTTCTGCGGCTGATGCTCGAGCGTGTTTAACCCGTGCAGGTCGCCGAGCAACGCCTGCCCTGGCACCAGCACCGAGGCGAGGATCACGCCCATCGCGATCATAACCTTCGCTTCCTCGAGGTAGCGCCCGTGCCGCAGATACCACGCCGCGACCCCGATCACCGTGAACGCAGTGGTGAGATACACGGCGGTCACGGTGTGCAAGAACCGGTACGGAAACGACGGGTTGAAGATGACCGCCAGCCAATCGGTCGGGACGAACCGTCCGTCGATGATCTCGAAGCCGGCGGGCGTCTGCATCCAGCTGTTCGCCGCCAAGATCCAGAACGCGCTGAGGAGCGTCCCGATGGCGACCATCAGCGCGGCGACGAAGTGCGCCCATTGCGGGACGAGCTTACGTCCGAAGAGCAGCACACCGAGAAACCCCGCCTCGAGGAAGAACGCCATCAGGGCCTCGTAGGTCATGAGCGGGGCGACGATGTTCGCGGTGGCGTCCGAGTAGCGGCTCCAGTTGGCGCCGAGCTGGGACGGCAAGACGATCCCAGATACCACCCCCATGCCAAACGCCACGGCGAAGATCCGGATCCAGAAGGTCGAGATCCGAAGATAGACCGGCTTCTTGGTCGCCAGGTGCAACCCTTCCAGGACCGCGATGTAGGACGCTAACCCGATCGTGAACGCGGGCAGCAGAAAATGGAAAGCGATGACGAAGGCGAACTGGAGACGCGACAGGATAACGGGATCCAAGCTCATCGGTATCTCCTTCCGGACGCTCGCGACGATTTTTTCACAAGCTCTCAGGTCCGCCGTAGCGATCGCGCCGCCGCACGCAGGGCTCCCCGGGACGGCGGTCGGTTGTCGCGTCGCGTGATGACCGTTGGCAATATTCGTGTGTTTATAAGCGGGAGGTCATGCCTTCATTCCTCTATCTTGACGGCTCTCCGTTTTATCCTTGTTGCGCCGCCGTCTAAACCCAGAACTGATCGCACCCCCTACGGAGTACCAGAAATACAAAGCAATGGCAACGACCAGGGCGATGCTCAGATAATCCCACATGTTTAACATCTCAGTAACCTCCGGTTAAAACTTTGTTTACAAGGGTTCACGGCGCCCATTTGCGACTGCAGGCGGGTGCCATCCAGGATCACCTGCGTCAGTGACCGCCGCTGGATCATTCACCCCGCGAGTGCCATTGCGGACCGGCTCGAGGCTGAACAGATACCATCCATGCAGATCAACGCTCTCCATCAGGCGCTCCTTTGAGAACGAATCGGCAACGTTCGAATCCGTTCACCAGTCAGGGTGAACAGCGCGTTGCAAACGGCTGGGGCGATTGGCGGCACGCCCGGCTCGCCTACACCGGTCGGTGCTTCCTGCGATGGCACGATATGTACCTCGATCTCCGGCATCTCGTTCATTCGCAGCACCGTATAGTCGTGGAAATTGCTTTGCTCGACCCGTCCGTCCTTCAACGT
>JBOIEE010000037.1:0-2917 GCA_050740975.1 Gammaproteobacteria bacterium
GCGTACACCTCTGCCTCAGTGATCTCCGCCGGTGTATTCAGGGCGGCTTTCAAAGAGGGCGTCTTGTAGCCCAGGATGAGATACGGAAGCTCTGCTACGTCCCTGACGATTATTCGCTTCTCCCCTAGCTGCGGGACCTCCGGCCTGGGCTTGGCCGGCGCTACCTCGCCTTTCGGCAGCGCCCCAAAGGTCCGCTTCGCGAGCTCGAAAACCGCCTGCGGTTGCACATCGCCGACGACCACTACCGCCGCATTATTCGGCGCATACCACTTCTCATACCAGGCGCCCAGATCATCTAGGGTGTAGTTTTCGATGTCGGCCATCCAACCGATGATGGGGTGGCGATAGGGGCTGGTCTGATAGGCGACGGACATGGCTTTCTCATAAGTCATGGCTTGGGGATCGTCCTCGGTGCGCAGACGGCGCTCTTCCATCACGACTCTGCGTTCTTTCGTGAATTCCTGCTGCGATAGCTTGAGATTGCGCATGCGGTCGGCTTCCAGCTCGAAGCTAATGGGTAGCCGGGAACGCTCCAATTTCTCGAAGTAAGCGGTGTAGTCCTGCCCGGTGAAGGCGTTTTCCGAACCCCCGTTACGGGAAATGATCTGCGAGAACTCGTTTGGACCTGTTTTATCGGTTCCCTTAAACATCATGTGTTCCAGCATGTGCGAGATCCCCGTGATGCCGTCATGCTCGTAGCTAGATCCCACCTTATACCAGACTTGGGTCACCACAACCGGTGCGCGATGGTCCTCCTGCACGATCAGCTTAAGGCCGTTTTCCAAGCGGAACTCTCGCCCCGTTGGTGGTCCAGCCATAAGCACGCCACACCCCAAACTCCAAAGACAAACCGCATAGGACAGTTGTTTCGTCATTCAGCCCCCTTTTTCCCGCTTACCGTGCTCATTGGTGAATGTTAGGATAGCGCAATCCTGGGAATGAGTGGTGGATTCGGAAAGACGAGCGATGATGTTTAAAACAGAACGCGAGCAAACAACCCCGCAAGGCGCGGGGCTGCTCGGTGGTTTGCGTGCCGGTCTGCGGCGAACCCGCGAAAACTTGCTCGGGGGTTTGGCGGGGCTAATAGCCGGGAAGGATAAGCTCGATCCGAAAACCCTAGAGGAAATCGAAGATCTCCTTCTCGGCGCCGATTTGGGAATCGAGGCGACTACAAAGCTGGTGGCGGACCTCAAACAACGCCTTCAACGTCACAGCGGGGCTTCCGACGCCAGGACCCTGTTGCGGGAGGAGTTAGTGGCGCTGCTGCGGCCGGTTGAACAGCCCTTGGACATCGCCGCCACGGGGGAACGCCCGTTCGTTATGCTCATCGTCGGGGTGAATGGGTCCGGCAAAACCACCACTATTGGGAAGATCGCCCACCTTTTAAAGCGTCGCAAGCTCTCGGTCGCCCTAGCCGCCGGGGATACGTTCCGTGCCGCGGCCGTGGAACAGCTTAAGGCATGGGGCGAACGCAACGAAATAGCCGTAACCGCCCAAGACGCCGGTGCCGACTCGGCGTCGGTTATCTATGACGCGCTGGTCTCGGCCACCGCGCGCGGGACCCAAGTTCTCATTGCCGATACGGCTGGCCGATTGCACACCAAGTCTAACCTCATGGAAGAGTTGAAAAAGGTCAAGCGGGTGCTGCAAAAGTTGGATCCTTTAGCACCCCAGGAAGTGATGCTGGTGATCGATGCTACCAGTGGCCAAAACGTGCTCAACCAAGTAGCGCAATTTCACCAGGCGGTGGGGCTTACGGGTATTGCCATTACCAAGCTCGACGGCACAGCAAAAGGCGGGATCCTTTTCGCACTGGCCCATCGATGGCCGATCCCAATCCGCTACATCGGTGTCGGCGAACGCTTAGAGGATTTGGCTCCCTTCGAGGCGGAGGCGTTTGTCGACGCCTTGATCGGATCAGACTGGGACAGCGGGAACTTGATCCGGCCTTAGCACTCCTAGAGCAAGAGTGCTAAAATAGGCTAAACTTATTATTTACAATGAAACAGTTACGATGAAACAGTTAGTTATGAATACCATGCCCGAGCTTGCTCTGTGTTTGCCCGTTGGTTCGCTGGAAGCGTACATCCAGTCTGTAAACGGAATTCCCGTTCTGAGTGCAGGGGAAGAGCGCGAGCTGGCCGAACGCTACCAACAGCGTAATGATCTGGACGCGGCGCGCCGCCTCGTGCTCGCCCACCTGCGCTTTGTGGTGCGCATCGCCAGAGGATACGCAGGCTACGGATTGCCTCAAGCAGACCTGATCCAGGAGGGCAGCATCGGGTTAATGAAAGCGGTGAAGCGCTACGATCCGGGTGTGGGCGTGCGGCTGGTCACGTTTGCGGTACACTGGATCCGCGCTGAGATCCACGAATATATCTTGCGTAACTGGCGGATCGTCAAAGTCGCCACCACCAAGGCGCAACGCAAGTTATTTTTTAATTTGAGGAAAGCCACAAAGTGCCTCGGTTGGATGAGTAAGGATGAAGCGGAGGACGTAGCTAAAGAGCTCGGGGTTGACAAAAAGACCGTGCTGGATATGGAACAGCGGCTCAACGCCCACGATACTTCGTTCGATTGGACTCCGGGCGAAGATGCCGAAGAAAGCCCCAAGCCGGCGCCCGTGCATACGCACCCGGATCCAAGCTATGGGCCTGCGGAGCTGGTGGAGACCGAGCAAACGGAGCAGCGTTCGCGGCATGAGCTTAGGGATGCTCTTAGCGCCCTGGATGAGCGCGGCCGCGCGATCGTGACGCAACGCTGGTTGCAAGAGGAGAAGGCTACGTTGCACGACCTCGCGGCACAGTTCGGGGTTTCGGCTGAGCGGATCCGACAGCTAGAAAAGCGCGCCTTGGAACAACTTCGCGAGCATTTGGAGGCAGTAGCTTTGCTGCCGTCTCCCGCTCGTTGACGCGGT
>JBOIEE010000038.1:0-12511 GCA_050740975.1 Gammaproteobacteria bacterium
GGCTAGCGGGGATTAAGCCGCTAGGGCGTAGTTGTCGTCGTTGGCAACTATCTTGATTTGCAGTTGGATTTACGAGGTGTGCTGCCCCTCGACATGCTCCTCAGGTTTTGTGACCCGCGTCGAAACCGTGTCGCCCCCTTTCGCTTCAGATTCTCAGATTCTCAGATTCGATAGCGATAAGTGCAAAAAAGTTTCTCATGCTTGCTCCGTCTTGTTCGTTCCGTGCTCGGTTTTACGCCTTTTTCAGTAGCCGTTGTTTTTCTCTCTGCCAGTCCCTCTCCTTCTCTACGGCACGTTTGTCATAGGCTTTCTTCCCTTTCGCCAGACCGACTTCGAGTTTAGCGCGGCCCCGTTTCCAGTACAAGGCAGTCGCGATCGCCGTGTACCCTTTGCGTTCGGTGGCACCGATAAGCGTTGCGATCTCATCGCCGTGCAAAAGCAGCTTGCGCGAACGCGTGGGGTCGGACTGAATGTGGCTGGATGCGGTGGGCAAGGGGGTTATCAGGGCGCCAAATAACCACGCCTCGCCGCTCTTTAGCAGCACATAGCTATCCCGAAGCTGCACCCTTCCGGCGCGCAAGCTCTTCACTTCCCAACCTTCTAGCTGCAACCCGGCTTCCATACGCTCTTCGATGAAGTAGTCGTGCTTGGCTTTTTTGTTTACCGCGATGGTGGATGGTGCTGAGGAGCGGGTTTTTGTCTTGGTTGTCATGGTCTACAGGGTGCAGTTCGTTGACCACTATAGTAAATTTAAAATTTTAGCGTGCAGCCAAACCCAATGCCTAGGTTTACACGAAGCGCTATAGTGCCCTACAGCGCTGGCCAAATGTACGATCTGGTAAACGATGTGGAATCGTACCCAAAATTTCTACCGTGGTGTGCATCGGTGCACTTGTTCTACCAAGACGCCTCTCAGTTAAAGGCCAGCATCTCGCTGGCAAAAGGGGGCATAAAACAGTCTTTTATCACCTTGAACCGCTTGACGCCGCCGCACCGCATCGATTTGGAACTGGTAGAGGGACCTTTTACCCGACTGTCCGGTGTTTGGCAGTTTGAACCGCTAGGGGAATCCGCCTGCAAGATTTCTCTCGATATGGAGTTCGAGTTTAAGAGCGGATTGTTGGGTATGGCCTTTCGGAAAGTTTTTGCCGGGGTTGCCGATTCTCTCGTAGACGCTTTTTGCCGTCGCGCCCAGGAATGCTATGGCAGAAACTGAGAGTATTAGCGTCCAGCTCGCCTATGCGCGGGCAGACACAAGCGCGTTGATCACTGTCCGTATTTCGCGCGGAGCGAGCATTGCGGAAGCGATCGAACGTTCTGGTTTCCTGGAGCGATTTCCGGAAATCGATCTAGCGATCAACCGGGTGGGAGTGTTTGGTCGATTGACCACGCTTACCGCCTGCGCACGCGCCGGCGACCGGATCGAGATCTACCGTCCGTTGCTGGCCGATCCCAAGGAGATGCGGCGCCGAAGAACGAAGAGTCACTAGTTTCACTTCGTCGGTGAACGGCAGGCACGAGTCAAAGCAAGCCTATGAACGAACCACGCCGTTAGAGACCGTCGGGGTTTGTCGGGTCCTGATACGGTGGCGAGCCCTCGTCGTGCTCCGGTTGATCCCCGCCCCCTAAGCCGATGCGCTCTTTTAAGGTTCCGAAAAAGCCTTTCTCGTTCTTGCTTTTGGTCCCCTCCGGCGGGGACGTTTTGACTTCCTTTTGTTCCTCCAGGCCCACGGCGTTTTTCAATCGCGTCATCAGGCCGGGGCGTTCCTCGCCAGGGACACTAATGGAAACGTCGCGCCGGGGTTCGACCGCGATAGTCCCTGGAGCGGGCTTGACGTCGCCTTCAACGCGCTGCAGGCGGTCATCTGCAAAAAACAGCGCCACCCGGCGCTGAACGCGATCCCCGCCCCCCTTTTGCAAGCTGTAAACGTAATCCCAGCGATCTTGATGAAACGCGTCCATGAGCAACGGCGTACCCATGATGAATCGCACTTTCGCTTTATCGATTCCGGGCTCGAGCATAGCCAGCATTTCCTGAGTGATTATGTTCCCCTGCTGCACATCGATTTTGTAAACCAAAGGAATTCGTGTCGTTGGCCCACAGCCGGCGCCAACCGCCATCGCAAACGCGGCAAATGCCACTATCGATAGGCGCAAAGAGGAGGCTTTGGCGAACTGATCAGCGGCCGTTTGGCCAGCAGAAGGTGCTGATCCGTTGGTCGACCCCCTGCCTGGGAAAGAACGAGCAGACAGCCGCAGTGCGCCGTACTGAGGAAGGTGATAAAAGCAGTTTTGCAACATCTCGTTCATAGCCTATGGTCAACCCGCGGGTCCGATTGGTCTATTTTAGACGAGCCCCTGTTTATTTCTATGCTTTAGGCTGAGCTAAGTCCATGGGGTATACTAAGCGCGATTGGAGAAATCGGAAAGCGGGATTGGGAGCACCAACTTGGAGTCACAAGACCTCAAAAAGGCAGGGCTGAAAGCGACGCTGCCCAGGGTGCGTATACTGCAGATCCTGGAGAGTAGCAGGCAGCGCCACATGAGCGCGGAGGATGTGTATCGGGCCGTATTGGAGGCGGGAGAAGAGGTTGGATTGGCAACGATTTATCGCGTGTTGACCCAGTTTGAGGCAGCCGGGCTGGTCTATCGGCGTCATTTTGCGGAAGGGCATTCGGTTTTCGAGCTGGCCCGTGGTGATCATCACGATCACATGGTCTGCTTAAAAACGGGCAAGATCATCGAATTTTGTGATGACGAAATAGAACGGCGGCAGCGTGCGATCGCCCGCGCCCACGGTTACCAGATAGAAGACCACAGCTTGGTACTTTACGTCCGGCCTATCGAAAAGGGTTAGCACCCGCTCGCTCTTCGCTGCCAAGCAGCATCTCCCGGGCGTGCGCGAGCGTTTGTTGGGTGATCTGTATCCACCCAACATGCGCGCGATTTCCCCGATCCGCAACTCCAGATCCAACACGCTGGCAACCGTCTGGGTAGCCTCCCCATTTATGCGCTTAGTGACACCCACGTGATGGTGCCCTTCTGCGGCGACCTGCGGTAAATGGGTTACACACAAGACCTGTCGGTGCTCTCCGAGCTGACGCAGAAGTCGCCCCACGATTTGTGCGGTACTGCCTCCTATGCCCGCATCCACTTCGTCAAAAATCAGCGTGCCGATCCCGTGCTTGCGTACAGCAACCACTTGCAACGCTAATCCGATGCGCGACAGCTCGCCTCCAGAGGCGCTGTGGCGCAGCGGCAGCGGCGCTTGCCCTGGGCTCGTAGCGATCAGAAACTCAACCGTATCCATGCCTTCTGGTGATGGCGCATCGCTGTCTACGGGCGTAACGCGGACAATTAATTCGGCATCTCGCATGCCTAGGTGTTGAAAATGCTCGCTGCAAGCGATGGCCAGTTCCTTTGCGTGCTGCGCTCGGCTCGCGCTTAATTGAGCGGCTAGATAGTGGAATCGTTGGAGGAGGTGGCTTTGGCTCTGTATTAGTTCCGCGCGTTTCGATTCTGCCTCGAAGCGCACACTCAAACGCTGTTTTAGCTCTGCGAGGGTCTGAGCTAAGTTCTGGACAGTGGTGTGGTTTTTGCGCGCAAGGTCATGCAAAGCAGACAGTTGGCGCTCGATCTGAGCCAAGCGCTCTGGGTCTGGTTCTAATTCGTGTAGGTGGTGCCGGAGCTCAGTACCTGCTTCCTCAAGCTGAATCGCAGCGTTTTCAAGTAACTCAACTGCGGAATTGATCTTAGGTTGTAGCGTTTGCAGTCGACGCAGTTCTTTTAGCGTGTCGCGAAGTTTATCTGTCACCCCCGCCTCGGCCTCCAGGAGGGTGAGCGCGCGTTGACCTTGGGTAAGAATAAGGTTCACATTGGCGAGAGTTTTGTGTTCTTGCTCTAGGGCTTGAAGCTGTTCCGCTGGTACCACAGTCGCTTCTAATTCGTCGATTTCGTGACTCAAGGTGTCTGAGCGGCGGGCATCTTCCGGGTCCGCTTTGTCCAGCTCTGCAAGGGCGGAAGTACGCACTGACCATTCGCGATAGGTCTTTTTGGTATCATCCAAAAGCGGCCCATGGTGGGCGAAATCATCCAGCAACTGCCGTTGAGCGGCTGGTTGAAGCAGGGAATAGTGGGCGTGCTGGCCGTGGATGTCGACCAACCGCTCACCGAGGGTTTGCAGGGCCCGCAACGGTACCGGAAGCCCATTGACATAGGCTCTCGATCGTCCATCGACGCTCAGCTGGCGCCTCAGTATGCATTCATCCTCCGCACATTCAATGCCGTTGGTTGCGAGCAGTTGTTTCACCGCAGGATCGTCTCGGATGTCGAATATCGCCGCGATATCGGCATCAGGGCAGCCCTGGCGAATGGCGGTAGGTCGTGCTCTGTCTCCCAGCACCAATCCCACAGCCTCGATGAGGATCGATTTCCCTGCCCCGGTTTCACCCGTGAACACGGTCATACCCTCCAGCAAGCGCAGTTCCATCTGCTCCACGACCGCGAAATTACGGATGTGAAGCTCCCTCAACACGGTTCACCCCCAATTCAATTTGGCGCGCAAGGTCGCGTAATAGTCGTGATTGGCGGGATGAATCAAGTGAATATGGTGGTCACTGTGCTCCACGATTACGCGGTCTTGGGGAGCGAGGTCAAATCCCTTATCGCCATCGCAGGTCAGTCTCGCCTGCCCAACTTGCTCCGTTCCCACGACGATCTCGATGCGGCTGTTTCCGGCAACAACGATGGGCCGGTTGCTCAGGGTGTGCGGACAAACCGGCACCAGCAGTATGGCGTCCAAAGAAGGGTGCAGAATCGGCCCTCCGCCCGAAAGGGCATAGGCGGTCGATCCGGTTGGGGTAGCGATGATGATCCCGTCGGAGCGCTGACTGTGAACGAAGGTGCCGTTGATATGGGTATCCAATCGGATCAGTCGTGCGATGTTCCAATGATGGATAACAGCATCGTTGACGGCATCGTATTGGGCTACAGTCTGCGCGTCCCGCAATACGGTGCAGCGCAGCACAGTGCGTTTCTCGTCGATGTAATGACCATCGAGTATAGCCCCCAGGCGCTCGTTGACCTCTTCCGGAGAGACGTCTGCCAGGAACCCGAGCTTTCCGAGATTGATTCCGAGCAGTCGCACCTCATAGTCAAAACGCATATGGGCGGCGTGGAGTAGTGTTCCGTCGCCCCCGATGGTGATAAAAAGCTCACACCTATTTTCCCGATCGCTGGATCCAAGCTCCGAATGGCGTACCTGAAGAATGTCGGCGCAGGTATCATCGAGCGCGATATCGACTCCGCGCCAACGAAGCAGCTTAAACAAAGCGGGAAGGATCGTCCCCACGCGCCGGTCATTCGGTTTCGCAATGAGCCCAACCCGCTTAAAGGCAGGAGTTGCAGAAGCGGCCATTTTTGCAAATTAGCATTTTCGCCTATAGGAGCCAACAGCTGTTTTGGGGTAACATTTTTCTCCTGTGGGCGCTCGTTCACCTGTGGAGCTTCTGGCTCCATAAGCGGGAGGAGTATAATTGATTTATTGGAGGTTGCTTAAGCTTTGACCAGATGCGCACCAGAGTATCCTTATTCAAGGTTGTTTCGGTGAATCGCTAGACAGAGATCGCGCCATGATTAAGGGCAAAATCCGCATAAAAGGAGGGGCTGTTTGGGGTCTCGATAAGCGTTCCCAGCATCTGCTTAAAATCCTAGTGGAACGGTATATTGCAGAAGGCCAACCGCTCGGCTCGCGCACCCTGGCGCGGTACGCAAAACTTGAGCTGAGCCCGGCCACGATCCGTAATGTGATGGCCGATTTAGAAGACATGGGCTTAGTGTGTTCCCCGCATACCTCGGCTGGCCGCATGCCTACCAACTTGGGGTACCGATTCTTTGTTGATTCCTTACTTAGGGTAACAGATCTGCGCGAGCGGGAGGTGGAGCGACTCGCTTACAATTTGGGATCGGAACCGGACATTAAAGGCGTGGTGAGGAAGACATCCAGCGTGTTGTCCGAGTTTACTCGCCTGGTTAGTGTCGTCATGGTGCCGCGGAAAAATAACCGGGCCTTAGGGCATGTCGAGTTTTTGCCTTTATCAGGCAAAAGGGTGCTGCTTATTTTGGTTTTGAGTAACGATGACATTGAAAACCGCATTATTAAAACAGACCGGGAGTATACCCGGATTGAATTGGAACAGGCGGCGAATTATATCAACCAGACCTTTAGCGGCCGTGATTTGGGATCCATCCGCTCGGGTGTTCTGCAAGAAATGAGCGCCGTACGCCATGAGCTTGATCGCCTGATGCAAACCGTCATTGAAATGGCGGAAAGGGCGTTTGGGGCCGCCGAGGACGACGAAGATGATTATGTGTTGGCTGGCGAGACTCACTTGATGGGGGCAAGCGAACTTTCGGACATCGAAATGTTGCGCCGCTTGTTCGAGGCCTTCAATCAGAAGCGTGATATACTTCATCTTCTCGATCAGGCGCTTAAAGCGAGCGGTGTGCAAATATTTATCGGGGAAGAGCTCGGTTACGAAGCTCTGGGAGGGTGCAGTGCAGTTACTTCTACCTACGAATCGAACGGCGCTGTGCTCGGCGTGCTTGCCGTCATTGGGCCGACTCGCATGCCCTATCAGCGGGTGATTCCCATTGTTGACCTCGCTGCGAAGGCCTTGGGATCGGCCTTGAAATCTTTTCACTAGACCTTAGATCAATCAGAACAGTATCTCGTCCCGTGACAGGGAGGGGTACAAGCCAGATGGTTGTGCTTTAACGGACGGCGAGGGACACGAGCGTGAGCAGTGAACAGCAGCTTAACGAAGATACACCTGCAGATATAGAAACCCATCCCGACAACGGCCAAGCGGCAGAAATCGCGTCGGGAGATCTCCCTACGGCTGGGGGCGAAGAGCGCAGTGAGCAGAAGGTCACGTTAGAGCAGTTGCAGGCCGCTTTAGAGGACGTACAAAAAAAAAGCGCAAGAGAATTGGGACGCATTGCTTCGAACCCGCGCGGAGTTGGAGAATCAGCGCAAACGAGCCGCACGGGAAATCGAAAACGCACTTAAATTCGGCTCCGAGCGGCTGCTATCGGAATTTCTAACGGTGAAGGACAGCTTAGAGCTAGGGCTCAGCGCCTCAGAACAAGCCCCCAATCTGGAAAGCCTCAAGGAGGGGATGATGCTCACGCTCAAGCTGCTCGATAGCGCGCTTGACACGTGCAGCGTGAAGGAACTTAACCCGATTGGGGAGAAATTCGATCCGCAAGTCCATCAGGCGATGACCATGCAAGAGGCACCAGAGGCAGAGCCGTGGACGGTGCTGAGCGTGGTGCAGAAAGGTTATCTGCTGCATGACCGCTTGCTGAGGCCGGCGATGGTCATTGTTGCGAAAAGGCCAGAGCCTTGAAATCAGCCAGCCGGACCCCATATCCACGTTAATTGAGCTAACGCCAGACGGAGACCAACATGGGCAAGATCATTGGTATTGACTTAGGAACCACCAACTCCTGCGTGGCAGTCCTGGAAGGTAATAAACCTAAGGTAATCGAGAATAGCGAAGGCGGTCGTACCACACCTTCCATCGTTGCCTTTACCCCAGATAACGAAGTCTTGGTGGGGCAGCCCGCTAAACGTCAGGCGGTCACTAACCCAAAAAACACCCTATTCGCGATCAAGCGCCTTATCGGACGTCGGTATAAGGACGAGGTGGTACGCCGAGACATCGACATGGTGCCGTACAAGATCGTTGCGGCCGATAACGGCGGCGCTTGGGTTGAGGTGAACGGAAAGAAAATGGCTCCGCCTGAAATATCCGCACGTGTGCTGCTAAAGATGAAGAAAACCGCCGAGGACTATCTCGGTGAGCCAGTGACCCAGGCCGTTATCACGGTGCCTGCCTATTTTAACGACTCGCAGCGCCAAGCGACGAAGGACGCTGGACGCATCGCCGGTCTTGAGGTAAAGCGCATCATCAACGAGCCCACGGCCGCGGCGCTCGCCTACGGATTGGACAAACACAGAGGGGACGCTAAGATCGCCGTATATGACCTGGGCGGCGGTACGTTTGATATTTCCATCATCGAAATCGCGGATGTGGATGGAGAGCATCAATTCGAGGTGCTATCGACCAACGGCGACACCTTTTTGGGCGGTGAGGATTTCGATCTGCGTATCATCGATTACCTGGCTGATGAATTCAGAAAAGAAAGCGGCATAGATTTGCACAACGATCCTTTGGCCTTGCAACGCTTAAAAGAGGCGGCCGAGAAAGCAAAAATCGAGCTTTCGTCGAGCCAGCAGACGGATATCAATCTGCCTTATGTCACAGCAGATGCCAGCGGGCCAAAGCATCTCAACATTAAGCTGACCCGGGCTAAGCTCGAATCCTTGGTCGAGGATATCATCGAACGCACGATCGAGCCTTGCCGCATCGCGTTGAAGGATGCAGGGCTTCAAGCCTCTGAAATCGGCGACGTTATTCTTGTTGGCGGGCAAACACGCATGCCTAAGGTGCAGGAGTTGGTGAAGAATATCTTCGGCAAGGAGGCGCGTAAGGATGTCAATCCGGACGAGGCAGTGGCGGTGGGCGCAGCCATCCAGGCGGGTGTTCTGGGCGGGGAAGTGAAGGACGTATTGCTGCTGGATATCACGCCCTTATCCCTGGGGATTGAGACCTTGGGTGGGGTCATGACCAAATTGATAGAGAAAAACACTACCATACCGACAAAAGCGGCCCAGGTGTTTTCGACGGCTGAGGATCATCAGACGGCGGTTACGGTGCATGTTCTGCAGGGTGAGCGCGAAATGGCGTCGGCGAATAAATCGCTAGGACGCTTTGACTTAAGCGATATTCCCCCCGCTCCGCGTGGGATACCCCAGATCGAAGTGACCTTTGATATCGATGCCAATGGCATACTCAATGTTTCCGCGAAGGATAAAGCTACCGGCAAGGAGCAGTCCATCGTAATCAAGGCCTCCAGCGGCCTCTCAGAGGCGGAGATCAAGCGTATGGTCGGGGACGCCGAAGCGCACGCCGACGAGGATCGCAAGTTCCACGAGTTGGTGACGGCCCGTAACCATGCCGATCATCTAATCCATGCCACCGAGAAATCGCTGAGGGATTTAGGTGACAAGGTCGAGGCTGGGGAGAGGACGGACATCGAGAGCGCGATTGCAGAACTGAAGAAAGTCTCTGCGGGCGATGACAAGCAGGCGATAGAGTCCAAGACGGAGCGGTTGGCGGAGCTGTCGGGGCGAATCGCAGAGCGTGCTTATAAGCAGAGTGCAGAGCAAAAAAGCAATGCAGAAAGTGCCCAAGGGGGCGGCGGCGACGGCTCGGCAAACTCCGATGTGGTGGATGCCGATTTTGAGGAAGTGAAGGAAGAGAAGTAAGCATCTTTTGTGGGTGAACCTGATGACCCGGGTGGGTTTGCCCCCGGGTCTTTGTCATTTGTCGGGCCGTAACCAACGTTGGCAAAACGCGACTATTACGAAGTCCTAGCCGTTCCTCGCCACGCCAGTGAGGCGGAGCTAAAAAAGGCATTTCGCCGCCTGGCTATGAAGTATCATCCCGATCGCAACAGGGGAGACAGGCCGTCAGAAGAGCGATTTAAAGAAGCCAAAGAAGCCTACGAGGTGTTATCGGATCCGCGCAAGCGGGCGGCTTATGATCAATTTGGTCACGCGGGTGTGGATACATCCGCTGGAATGGGTGGGGGCCAGAGCTTTAGCGACATCTTCGATTCCGTTTTTGGAGACATCTTTGGAACCAGCGCGCGTGGGGGGACACGCGTGTATCGCGGAGCCGATCTCAGCTTCCAGCTCGAGCTTAGCCTTGAAGAAGCCGCGTTCGGCACCGCCACCACTATCCGGGTCCCCGCGCTGACGCGGTGTGGCGCCTGTGGTGGCAGTGGCGCCCGCCCGGGTTCCGCCCCCACTGCATGTCCAACCTGTGGTGGCCACGGCCAGGTGCAGATGCAGCAGGGGTTCTTTTCCATTCAGCAAACCTGCCCAAAATGCCGCGGTAGGGGGCAGATCATCGCTGATCCTTGTCGCCAATGTCGCGGCCAAGGCCGGATCAAAGAGCACAAAACCCTGTCTGTCAAAGTGCCGGCCGGGGTGGATGCCGGGGATCGCATCCGCTTGGCGGGAGAAGGGGAGCCTGGAGAGGCGGGGGGTCCACCGGGAGATCTCTACGTCAGTGTAAACGTAAAGGCGCACGCCATCTTTACCCGCGAGGGGCCGCATCTCCTGTGCGAGGTTCCCATCGGTTTCGTGACAGCCGCTTTAGGAGGGGAATTTGAAGTCCCGACCCTGGCCGGCAAGGTAGCGCTGAAGATCCCGCCAGGAACCCAGACCGGTAAGGTATTTCGCCTTAGAGGCAAAGGGGTGCAGACTGTTCGAGGCGGAGAAATCGGCGATTTGCATTGTCGCGTGGTTATCGAGACCCCGGTCGATCTGAATGAAGAGCAAAAAAAGATGTTGCGCGCGTTCGAGAACACTTTGACTAAGGAAGGAAGTCGCCATCGCCCGCGGGAGAGCTCGTGGATGGATGGTATTAAAAGGTTTTTCGAGGATACGCGTTTGTGATGGGAAGCAAGCGGTGATCCGGATCGGTATTTGCGGGGCCGCGGGGCGCATGGGGAAAACGCTGATCGCCGCTTGTGATCAGGCCACGGGGTTAGTTTTCAGCGCCGCACTAGAGCGGCCCGAAATGGCTTGTATCGGCATGGATGCGGGTGAATTAGCGGGGATCGGTCGGCGAGGGGTGAAGGTAACCGCTGATTTACAAGAATTTCTCCAGCACTTGGACGTTGCTGTCGACTTCAGCTATCCCGAAGCTAGCAGGCACCACGCGGTAGCGTGTGCGCAAGAGAAAAAACGCATGGTCATTGGGACCACCGGGCTGTCGGATGAGCAGACACGGGCGCTGTCAGAGGCCGCACTACGGATCGCGATCGTATTCGCCCCTAACATGAGCGTGGGGGTGAATCTGTGCTTAAAGCTCCTAGAGACCGCCGCGCAGGTATTGGGCGACGAGTTCGATGTCGAGATCCTGGAAGTGCATCACCGCCAAAAGATCGATGCGCCTTCCGGCACCGCCCTTCGTATGGGAGAGGTGGTGGCCAACGCCTTGGGCCGAAAGCTGTCCGATTGCGCTGTTTACGGCCGCCAGGGCCAGTTCGGAGAACGCGATGGCAAAACGATCGGATTTTCCACAGTCCGGGCAGGGGATATTCTCGGGGAGCACACGGTTATGTTTGCCGGCGCCGGGGAATGCATTGAATTCGTGCACAAGGTTTCAAGCCGGAAGACGTTTGCAAGCGGCGCGTTGCGGGCGGCTCGTTGGGTCATGGAACGGGAGCGGGGCCTGTTTGATATGCGGGATGTGCTGGGATTGCGTTAGGGCACTTTGATCAACCGGTAAGCGGTTAGCAATGGCGTGCTCGTAGTTAGGAATCGGCCTGTCCGCCGAGTTCTCAGTTGGACAACCGTTTCAGCGCTAAGTATAGTTCGTTGAGGACTTAGGTCCTTTAACCCAGCGGGAGTAGCCGTGAGGCTGCTCCCGCTTTGTATATCGGCGGTGGGGTATTCATAGTGAATCGTCCGGCGATCCTGGCACTGGAAGACGGAACTGTGTTTCAGGGTGTATCGATCGGGAGTTTCGGTCAGGCGGTGGGTGAGGTGGTGTTCAATACCGCCCTCACTGGCTATCAGGAGATCATGAGTGATCCCTCGTACTGCCAGCAGATCGTCACCTTGACTTATCCCCACATCGGTAACGTAGGCACTAATGCCGAGGACGAGGAGTCGGAACATGTTTACGCGGCCGGATTGGTTGTCCGCGATCTGGCGTTGCACTACAGTAACCACCGCGGACAGCGCTCTCTGCAGCATTATTTAACCGAGCACCGGGTGCTTGGAATTTCCGCTATCGATACCCGCGCATTAACTCGCTTGCTGAGAGAAAAAGGCGCCCAAAGAGGCTGTCTCATGGCGGGGCCAAGCGTTTCCGCAAGCGAGGCTGTAGCAGCGGCGCGGAATTATCCCGGTTTAGTCGGCGCAGACCTGGCGCGGGACGTTTCTACCAAAACGCCCTATCAGTGGTCGCAAGGCAGCGTTCCTCTCCTAAGGGCCCACAGGGCACCTGCCGCGACGGTTTATCGTGTAGTGGCATTTGATTTTGGCATCAAGCGCACTATTCTGCGCCTGTTGGTGGATCGTGGTTGCCAGGTGACCGTGGTTCCGGCTCAAACCACGGCCGCCGAAGCCCTGAGCCGTAAACCAGAAGGTGTTTTCTTGTCGAACGGTCCGGGTGATCCAGAGCCCTGTGATTACGCGATCAAAGCGATCCGAGAAATCGTGCAGGAAGGCGTCCCGGTATTTGGGATCTGCTTGGGTCACCAGCTGTTAGGGTTGGCCTGCGGCTCCAAGACGGTGAAGATGAAATTCGGCCACCACGGTGCCAACCACCCGGTGTTAGATCTGGACACTGGGCGGGTGCTGATC
>JBOIEE010000039.1:0-5504 GCA_050740975.1 Gammaproteobacteria bacterium
CATTAGACACGCGCTGCAGGGTATTCATGTGATAGGTAAAGGACGCGCGCAAGGTGTTATTGTCATCGCGGTCTACGAGATAATTCCAAGCCGCCCAGTTGCGCCGCTTTTTCGGCATGATAGACACCTCCGTGTGGACCACGGCTTGCGTGGGGTGATAGCGGAATTTGCCTAAGATCTCTTGCTCTTGAGGTGAAGGATCGGCAAGCAGCCCGAGCGCCTGATCCGCATGGCAGGCGAGGATCACGCGCTCGCAACTGGCGGTTTTGCCTTGTGCGTCTTCGATGAGAATTGTTCCCTTGTTCCGGTAAATGCGCGTGATGGGGCACTGGGTGCTGATGCGCTCCGGAAAAGGGGCGATCAGCCGTTTGACGTAGGATTGACTGCCGTTGACCACGGTGCGCCAGTGTTTGCTTCCCAAGATCCCTTGTAAGGCGCCGTGGTTGCGCAGGAACTCGATTAGGGTTAGCACCGGATAGTCCATCATCGTATCCGGGGGTATGGACCACGTCACGGCGATCAGCGGCACCAGAAAGTGATTCAAAAACTCGTCGCTATATCCTCGTTGTTTAAGGTATTCCCTTATGGTTAACTCGTGGAACCGATCCTGTTCTAACACTTCAATTGCCTGTCGGTGGAAGCGGGCCATTTGCCAAAGCATGCGCACGAAACTCGGCCTGACAAGGTTACGTAAGTCACAGAAACAATAGCTTAGTCCGCGGGTGACATACTCCAGTTTGGCGGGCAGGATCTGAAATCCGAAACTCATCGCGCAGCGCACGCTGGGCACTCCGAGCTCATCCAGCAGTTGGCAGAAGACCGGATACGCGGCGCTATTGAAAATGACGAACGCAGTATCGAGGCAAACGGTCTCTTCGCCCTCGCTCAGGGTAAACGTGTTTGCATGGCCGCCGATATAATCGTTCTTTTCGTAGAGGTGGATGTCGCAGCGCGGATGCAGCAAGTGAGCGCACACCATCCCCGCGGCCCCTGCTCCTATAATGGCGATCCGCTCTTTGCGCATGGTTGCTTTTGTTGTTGTTGTTATTTTAAAAGGTGGGGAATTATACAGAAGCGCTCAGATGCCGGATAGCATTTTCCAATGTGGTATGAGTCTGAACGCGAGGGTGGATTTCCAACGACGGATGAGTCTGAAGCGGCGTGATTGGGTCGATCATCAGGAGCATGGTGATCGACATAAACGAATCAAGGCTCACGAGTATCGAGCAACTTCGGGCGTTTTTGGATGGCACGGTAGGGATCGAGTGTTTTGGCCGTTTGGCGACGCAGAGCGCTATGAGCATATCGTCTCGATGCAGCCGGGCCTCACGCTGGGCAGCTCACGGCAGAGGCTCACCCCATGACCGACCACGAAGCCGCTGAGCGCCGAAGCAGCGACTTTCCTCGCCTCGATGAGGCGACGCAGGACGCGGTGCGGAAACGGACCTTCATTTCTCGAGCTCCGCGGCGGTCGCTTCCGCGGCGGCTGCATTGAGATCGGCGATGGCGATTTTCGCGCCTTTACGCGCAAATACAATGGTGATTTCCTTGCCGATGCCGCTCGCGGCGCCGGCGACGAACGCGCTCCTGTCGATGAATGACCGAGGGCGTCAGACACCCGGCCGAAACAGATCGTAAGTGGTCACGCCGTCGTCGACTTCACGGCGGCGCAGCCATTCCGGGTGCTCGCACGTATCGCGCATGTCCTCGCAGCCGACGCGCCAGTGCTCCTCGATGGACACGCGCGAGAACTCGTAGTCCTTCGATGCGAGCGCATAAGGCTTCTGGCGGTAGATGAGGTGCACGATGTCGAGCCGCTCGCAGGAGCTCGCCTCGGCGAGCACGCGCGCTTCGGGCCCATCGGCAAGCTTGGGAGGCAACTTGGCGACGAGCGCGCGCATTGCCCGACGCAGATGCTGCTCCTCGGCCACCTTGGCCGTGCCGTAGCGGGTGCGGCTCGAATAAAGAATGTCCTTCTGACGTTGCAGCGCCTCCGGCAAGTCCTGCGGCAGCGGCCCTTCCGCAGAGAATAGATCCACCTGGAACACGAGCAGCGACTGGCGATCCCGCATATCGAGGACGTGCTGTAACGGCGTATTCGACACAATGCCGCCGTCCCAATAGAAGCGGCCGTCCACTGCCACCGACGCGAACGCCGGTGGCAACGCGCAGCTCGCAAGGATGTGCTCGACCTGGATAGGCTTGTCGCGGTTGTCGAAATAATGCGAGTTGCCGGTGAGCACGTCCACCGCGCCGACGGAGAGGCGGGTGCGGCCGTCGTTGAGCAGATCGAAGTCGACCAGACGCGTGAGCGTATCGCGTAACGGCGCCGCGTCGTACAGCGAAACGGCCTGCGGCGTGCCGGGCGGATGGAACATCGCCGGGGGCAAGCGCGGCAGATAGAAACCCGTGACGCCGACCGTCGCGGCGAGCGCAGCGCTCGCTTGATTGAAGGCTTCGCGCGCCTGTTGTTGGCGCGGCGCCGGAAACGGGATCCCCGAGGAGACGAGATCCCAGAATTGGTGCAGCCGTGCAACCCGGCGCTCGGGCCGATTGCCTGCGATGAGCGCCGCATTGACGGCGCCGATGGAAATACCGACGAGCCATTCGGGCGAGTAGTGCGAACCCTCGAGCGCCTCGTATACGCCCCCCTGGTAGGCCCCCAGCGCACCGCCCCCCTGCAGCACGAGCGCGACTTCGGCATCGCGCGGGAGCGAAATCTCCGTCATCCGAACATTTCCCTCACGCGGCGATTCCCGAGATAGCGCGCGTTAAGATCGCACAGAATCCCGACCTCGTCGACATAGGCAGGCCCGTAGCACAGCGCAGCGATTGGGCCGTAACGCTCGAATAGTTGGCCCGTATAACCGATCGGGTCCCGCGCGAAACGATAAACGGTTGCGCTTGCACCGAACAGAGATAGTGGTTTTGGGCCTGGAACGGTCAAGCTCGGAATCGGTCAGTACCACCAGGTATTATCTTGTCGGGTTTCATGGCGTTAATTAACAAATCCTGTGGCCACATCATGGACCCGATAGAAACGGGCGCGGATCTCGGCGTGGATTAAAGCCCACGATTGGATATTATGCTCCGATGGACAGACACGAGCATCAAGCCGACGCGTAGAATACCAGCACCGATGCACTGCGCCCATGTTGCTACTATCCCCAACGCGGGCCATTGGCCGCATAGCGAACAGCCCGAGCGCTTCATGGCCCTGCTCTTGCGCCGCAATTCCAGCGAGCAAGCTGCGAGCCCGGATAGGCGTTAGACACCGCAGACGCCTCACCGCCGGTGGCAGCCCATCTGGCCCAGATCATCCGGGTTCCTGAGACGCGATGGTGGCGATCAGCGCGACCCACTCTGGGCGAGTCGCTGCCTCACTTCAGCGGGAACACGTCCGCCCGGAGATCGCCCTCTCCGGGCTTCCTGCCCATGCCCCCTGCGTCATAGACCACCAACAGCGCCGTGGATTCTTTGTCGTCGGAGTAAAGCGTGAGCCCTTCTGGGCGGTCGTTCACGTTCTTCGTTCCGGTCCTGTAGGGAACCTCTACCACCTCGGGCAGCTCAGTGCGCGCCAGCAACGCCTCCCCCGTGGCGTCCAAGGCGCCGGCCCAGCGACAGGTGGCAGCGGGGCCGTTGAGGTCCATGGTGGGGCCGGCGAGCACGAGCAGGTCAGAGCCATGGAAGCAAAGGTCGCGCAGCCCCAATCCCCGCAGATCGAGAAAGTGTTTGCGATACTGCCGCCCATCATCGTCGATCGCGGCGAGGCGAATAAAGCCAGGCGCAATATCCTCGAGTAAGATCTCGATCACCACCGCCCAGCCGCCTAGTACCGGTCCGCGCAGACCGAGGAACGCCCGATTGCCGCGCACTGCGAGCCCCTCGACATCGAAACCATTGTCCTTGCTAGGGATCGAAAGGAAAGGTCCGAGGTGCTCATCGAGCCGTAGCGCGTCCGTAAGAACGTTCCCCCGATCACCGCCCATCAGGCGCGCGGCCATACGGACAGGCTTCTTCGCTACGCCGACGCGCTCACGCAGCGTGCATTCCCCTGCCTTATCCGGCGCCAGGGGAATGCGCGCGAATAGATAGCGGTTGCCGGCGGCGCGCAGCTCGCCGAGGCGGCGAATCCGCTTCGCCACCTTCTCTTTGCTATCGGCCTTCCGCCGCCTGAGACTGTGCGAACCGACGACCCAGATATAGCCGCCGTCGTAGTCCAGCCCCTCGATGTCGATCTCGTCGTCCTCGCCGCCCGGAAGCGCCAAGTAATCGGCGAGGCGAAAAGTTCGGTGCTTTGCGTAAACGCCGGGCTCCGTCCTGGAGAAGCGCTCGACGCTGTTCGATTCGTCGGACGCAACCCAGAGGTGGCCCTCGGCCTGAACCACTGCCGAGATGTGACCGCGGAGCCTGTCCTCGCCGGCAGCATCGTCGGTGTCCGGGTCGAAGCGCAGGAGTACGGACCGCGAAACATCAGTCATTGGAGTCAGGGGGCCTTCTATGAGGGCCACCGTTGTCAACCCCTTGGCCACAAATTAATGGATCATTTTTTCTTTCGGTGTTTTAGTGTTCGGACGATGGACTTGCCCCGCCGGAGTTATTCACGTTTTGTCCACGGACGAAGAGCTTTTTATTACGCGCAGTCGGTGGGTAAAAGGTGAGTAACTCCGGCCCATAGGCTCGTCTATTGAGCGCCATTTTGGTTGGGGGTTATCCAATGCGTTCAAGCAAAAATACCTGTAACGACCTTCTATCCGTGTCGGCTTGAGCCGAACACCCAATGCTGCATGCGCGACAAGCGCGTTCAGAAAACCCGCGAAAAAAGCGCCCCATCTCATGAAACGGTCAGGCGACCTTCGCCAACCCAGGCCCCCTACGGGCGCTTCTACCAACCTTCGTGACATCGAAGCTCTACGCTCTCAGGTCTTCTAAAAACTAGAATCGTGTTCCACTTAGGCCCTCTTCAACTCGGCGCCCTCAGGCACCAGACCCTCTTCCAGATACCGCCATAACGCAATGAGCAACCGACGTGCTAAGGCCACGATCCCCACCCGACGCATCCGCGTACCCCCGCCGGCGAAACGCTCCCGAAACCATCGACTCAGAGCCGAGTCAGGCTGATAACGCAGCCACAACCAAGCGAGCTCGATCACCATCGTACGGACCCGTCGATTCCCTGCTTGGCTCAATGCCTTGGTCTCTTCGGCTCTCACCGCTGGCATAGGGGGTCCCTGTCAAGCCCGCTGAAGACGCGAGCTCTCGCCGATTACGAAACCGCCGCCAGCCAAAAAACTCCATCACCAGCACCCAGGCGCTGCTCGGGCCCATCGCGCGCAAGAGCATCAGCTGAGCCACTCCCTGTAAACTCTTGACGTCCGCTTGTTTGAGCCGTTCCGTCCGGGTCTTCTCCAGCAGACGCAGTTGCTCCTCAACCATCTTCAGACGGGTATATTCCCGCTCGAGCTCCCCCTTGAGCTCAGCGGGCAAAGGGCAGCCATCCCACA
>JBOIEE010000040.1:0-22617 GCA_050740975.1 Gammaproteobacteria bacterium
GAGCGGGTGCTTGCCGCAATTGGTTTTTCCTTGGGGGGCAACGCACTGCTCAAGTACCTCGGTGAAGCAGGGAATGCTTCCTTGCTGTCTGCCGCCGCTGCGGTGTCCGTGCCGTTCGAGCTCGACAAGGCGGCGCGCAAGTTGGAGGCAGGATCCTCCCGCATTTACCAGTGGTACCTGTTACGAAAACTACGGGCTAAGGCAAGAGCCAAGGGTTTGGCTTCCCCCGGTGAACTTAGACGCCTCAAGACCTTGCGCCAGTTCGACGACCGGATCACGGCGCCGCTGCACGGCTTCGAGGGCGTCGATGATTACTACCGGCGCGCGAGCTGCCGTCAGTACCTGCAAGGCATTGCGGTTCCAACGCTGATCCTGCATGCCGAAGACGATCCATTTTTGCCACCGGAGGCAATCCCCAGCCCCGCACAGATCTCTGAAACCGTGCAACTAGAAATCAGCCCGCAGGGTGGACACGTGGGATTCGTCTCCGGTAAGAGGCCACTGCGTCCTCGTTTCTGGTTGGAATCGCGGATCCTGGATTTCCTTAAGGACGCTTTTTCTACGGGTTCGAAATGCTCGCCCTCACAGAAAAAAGGAGGACATTGAGTCGATCATCTTGAACTTTTTGGAACAGCACGCGCGATGCACGCTCGTCAATGGCGCGCCCAGGTTGTAGGATCGCAGGGCAACAGTATCATCTGCGAGGTAGATTTAATGCCTTCTTTCGACGTCGTATCCCAGGTCGATCAGCACGAATTACGCAACGCCGTCGATCAAACTAACCGTGAGATCGAGAAACGCTTCGATTTCAAGGGAACGGTGGCCCGGATCGAACAGTCCGGACGAGAGCTCACGATCATCGGGGAAACCGAGTTTCAAATCCGCCAGATCGTGGAAATCTTGCATGTAAAGATGGCGAAACGAGGCATCGATTTAGGGTGCCTGCAAGCGGGTGAGATAATAGAATCCGGAAAAGAAAACCGACAAACCATCTTCGCTAAGCATGGAATCGACAAGGAAACAGCCAAAGCGATCCTTAAGGCTGTCAAGGAAAGCAAGCTCAAAGTACAAGCGATGGTGCAAGGCGAAGAGGTAAGAGTCACAGGGAAAAAACGCGATGACCTACAAGAGGTCATCCGCACCTTGCGAGAGAAAGATTTCGGCCAACCGCTGCAGTATATCAACTTTCGCGAATAGCCTATCCAAAGAATGCAGTCTATAGTCGCGCCTCCTGGAGCTATGGTCCGGCTCTATAACCTGGCGCCCGGCCGTGCCAAAGCCAATGAATACGCCGGGTGCTGGGTCTCGTAGTGTACCTCGACGCGAAACCCCGCTTCGCTCAGGAGTTGCTCCAAGCCCTGGTGGGTAAACTTGCGACTGATTTCGGTGCGGATCGGTTCTCCTTCTGCCAAATGCAAGCGTTCATCGAGCAACGGGAAACGGACTTTTTGAGGGCGACTCGGGAGCAAGTACATTTCGATGCGGCGGGCGAATGGATTGAAATGCGCATAATGGTGGAATGCCTCCAGATCAAAATCGGCGCCGCTTCGCTTATTGATCACGCGCAGCATGTTGAGGTTAAAGCAAGCCGTCAGCCCGGCGCCATCGTTGTAGGCGGCATGTAGAAGGTGCGCGGGCTTGATGCGATCGGCGCCAAGAAGCAGCCAGTCACCATCGTTCATGAAGCGGCACAATTCACTCAAGAATTCTAGCGCCTCTACAGCTTCGAAGTTTCCGATGGTGCTGCCCAAAAACAGCGCTAGCTTGGTGCCGCCTTTGGCTGGAAAATGCGCCAGTCCCGCCGAATAATCACCAATAAGCGCTTGTACCCGCAGCCAGGAATACTCTTGGATTAAACGACGCCCGGTCTCAAACAGCATCGTATGGCAAACATCGAACGGCGCATAAATTGGGAAGTACCCTTGTGCTCCACAAGCATCGAGCAAGCGCCGCGTCTTGCGCGATGCGCCGCTGCCGAATTCCACGATGCGCGCGGGATGAACGATATCGATGATCTCTGAGGCATACTGCGCGAGCAATGCGTCTTCTGCCCGCGTGAGGTAGTATTCCGGCCGATCACAGATGCGGTCGAACAAGGCCGACCCTGTCGCGTCATAGAAGTATTTTGGTGGCAGCGTACGGGGTGTAGAAAACAGCCCATCGCGCAGATCATCGGCGAGATCTGGCACAGACTTGGATGGCCGCACCTCTTGCCAAGTGAGAGAGTCGTCTGCGCGCACGGGTGTCACACGTTTTTCCATCGAGCGCAGATCCTTCTTATTGGTGAAGCTATAGGTTACCATCTAGCGGGTTGATGAAAAAGTGCGCTCCTCTAGTGGCGTGCTTGCTCGCCGCTCACTATCTGCCTGATATGTCTCGCGGCTCAACACGTGCGTCGCGCAGCGGGGCTGTTTGCAACGTTTGAATTAACCTGCGAAAGCGCAGAATTTAAACCGTGCTAACCTCCGTGGCGTGAAGCATGAAGCCCATAGAAAACCCCTCGCAATCAGTCACTAAACGCCTCGGCGGAACGATGATTACCTTGACCTGGCTACTGGCGCTTGCCTTGCTGACCTTGATTTTCAACGATTGGTTGGAGGGCCAACGCAACCCGAACCCGCAGCTTACCAGCAGCGGAACCGAACAAGACCAAGTGCGCTTAGTGCGAAACCGCTATGGGCATTATGTGGCCACCGGCCACATCAAAGGGCACGAGGTGGAGGTTCTCCTGGACACCGGCGCCACCGACGTATCGATACCGGGGGCCTTAGCAAAACGCCTTGGGCTAATGCCAGGAGCCGCAGTGGCGGCGCACACCGCCAACGGGATCATCGAGGTCTATCTCACCACAGTGCCCCAGATCGCATTGGGCTCGATTGTAATTGAGGACGTCGCCGCCCACATCAATCCTCATATCAGGGGCGACGCAGTGCTGCTCGGTATGAGTTTTCTGAAACATCTTGAATTCACCCAGAGCGGCGATACCCTGACTTTGCGCCAATCCCGGTGAAAGTCGGTATCCCTTGCAGCACCAGTAGATATCTTCGAAATGCTCGTTCTCGGTCCTTTTTGAACCAAACGGCTTAAAACCGGCAGTCACATCTCGGCCGGTTTCTCGCCGCGCACGACTCGCGGCGCTCCTCGGTCATCGATGGCGACGTACGTTAGGGTAGCCTCTGTCACCTTTATGCACTCTACGTTTTCCGGATTACGCTCCACATACACTTCGACTTTGACCGTGATCGAGGTGCGCCCAACTCGGACGATCTCTGCGTAAAAGCTCACCACGTCGCCCACGTGCACCGGTTGGTGGAATTCGAATTGATTCACGGCGACGGTGACAACTTTCCCGTGGGCGTAGCGGACCGCGGGAATACTCCCCGCTATGTCGGCGTGGGACATGATCCAGCCGCCGAAGATGGAACCCGCATAATTAGTGTCTGATGGCATGGGGACGATGCGCAATGTGGGCTCTTTGTTGGGTAAGGTCACGGCTATGAACGCGGCTTTAGCCGGATAATGAATCCCAGCCGGTATCCGGTACAAACCGCTGCCCGTACCTGCCCTCGAATTCGTGCAGTCGCGCGATGATTTCCGCCTTCCCCCGGCGCGCCAAGTAGTGCATAGGGCCGCCACGAAATGGCGCGAATCCCGTTCCAAACACCATACCGGCGTCCAACAGATCGGCGTCTTCTACTACGCGCTCACGCAGGCAAGCCATGGACTCGTTCAGCATGGGCAGGATCAATCGATCGACGATCAAGGCGTTTTCGGCGATTTTAGGGAACCGTGCCCGCTTACGCTCACCTTTCTTATACCGGTAAAACCCTTGGCCGGTCTTGCGGCCGAGATGGCCTTGGTCGACCAGTTGCCGTAGCCTGGCGGGGATGGTTAAGCCCTTGCTCTTCCCGAGGATCTGACCTACGGAAAGGCAGACATCGAGCCCCACCGTGTCGGCCAGCTCCAGCGGGCCCATGGGCATGCCGAAACCGCAAGCCGCGTGGTCTATGGCAGCGGGGCGCACTCCCTCTTCCAGGAGATGCACGGACTCCAAAAGATAGGGCATCAAAATGCGGTTGATAAGGAATCCGGGTGCGCTCTTTACCGGCAATGGCAGGCGATCGATCGCCTTCACGAATACCGCTGCCTTAGCCACCAGATCATCGCCGCTCGCAGATCCGCCGATCACCTCGACCAACGGCATCTTCGCTACCGGGTTGAAGAAATGCAAGCCCACCAAGTGCGTAGAATCATTGAACGCCTCTTGCAATCGCTCTAACGGGATACTCGAGGTGTTGGTTGCCACAAAGGCCCCGCGTTTGAGCTGTGGCTCGATCTGCTGGTAAAGCGTTTGTTTGGCCGGGAGATCTTCCACGATGGCTTCGATGATCAGATCTGCGCGCTGAAGCTGACGCCCTTCATGATCCGGTATCAAGCGATCCAAGGCCCCTTGGCGCTCGCGGGGATCGCTCAGGCGCTTGGAAAACAGCGCGTACGCGCGCTTTAGGGCGGGAGCGATCAATTCCGGCGCCCGGTCCTGGAGTGTCACCTTGAACCCCCGCAAGGCACACCACGCGGCGATATCGCCACCCATGGTGCCGGCACCGATGACATGCACGTGTCGCGGAGTGAAATCCGAGGAACGGCCCCACATTCTCACCCGCTCGCGCAAGAAAAAAAGCCGCGCCAGGCTTTTCGCTGTTTCGCCGGTGATCAACTGCGCGACCGACCGGCTTTCCTCGGCCAACATGCGCTTTGGATCGTGGCCGTGCTGGCGCCAGAGATCGATCAAAGCGAAAGGCGCTGGATAGTGCGAGGGATCGACTTTTTTACTTGCTTCGCGGCGCAAATACCAGGCTAGTGGTGGGCGCACTAGCGGATGATTGGTTAAGAGCGGAAGCACGGTCGCCCGGCGCCCTTGCACTTTTTGTACAGCAAGGGAGGATGCGGCGCGGTCCAGCTGACGCAGTGGGACCACCCGGTCGACAAAGCCCAAGCGTAAGGCTCGCCGTGCATCCACGGTGCGTCCGCTGAGCATGAGATCCATGGCCAAAGGCGCGCCGATAAGCCGAGTCAAACGCACCGTACCGCCAAAACCAGGATGGATCCCGAGCAAGACCTCGGGGAGCCCCAACCGGGTTTTTGGGTCGTCCAAAGCGATCCGGTAGCGACAGGCCAGCGCCAACTCGAGACCGCCACCGAGGCAAAAGCCATGGATGCGCGCTACCGTGGGAAACGGCAAAGCTTCCAGGCGATCGACGATCGCCTGCCCACGGGCGACCAAAGCAGCCGCTTCGGACCCATCACTAAGCTGTGTGAATTCGCGAACGTCGGCCCCCGCAATAAACCCATTCTCTTTGCCCGACACGATCACCATACCCGCCGGAGCCGCCGCGCTTATTTCATCGAGCATCCCGTCGAGCTCTTCCAAGACTTCCGCCGAGAGCACGTTGGTGCTCGCACCCCGTTTGTCGAGCGTAAGCCAAGCGACGTTACGAGCATCCACTTCGAAGCGTCGCCAATGTTTGAACGCTTGTAGTGTCATTGCGCCGAGCTAGCCCCCCCGCTCCACCAACATCGCGCCACCTTGCCCACCACCCACGCACAGGGTCGCGATACCCCGGGTGCCTCCTCTGCGGGCTAAGACGTGCACCAGATGCAACACGATGCGCGCCCCGCTGGCGCCCACGGGATGGCCTAAGCTGATCCCTCCCCCGTCTACGTTTATACGCTCCGGATCGATCTCGCCCATAGCCTTATCCAATCCCAGCTCTGTCCGGCAGCAATCCCTGTCGCGCCAGAAGTGAAGGCAAGCTAAGACTTGCGCCGCAAAGGCTTCGTTTATCTCCCAGTAGTCCATGTTCCCCAAGCCCAGGCGGTAGCGCTGTAATAAAGGTGTGCTGGCATAGACGGGGCCTAGTCCCATTTGACGCGGATCCAAGGCGGCCCATTGCACATCCACAATGCGCCCCAGAATGGGCAGCTTATGGCGCTGTACAGCGTCGCCACTTGCCAAGATCAAGCAGGCAGCCCCATCGGTGATCTGCGCGCTGTTGCCGGCCGTCACCTGCCCGAACTCGCGGTCGAAAACCGGCTTTAAACGGCTCAAGGACTCCATTGTGCTATCGGGACGCACACCGTCGTCCTTCGCATAGTGATTCCCTTTCCAGTCATACACCGTCTCGATCTCGCAGAGCTGTCCATTGGACTGAGCGGCAGCCAAGCGCTTGTGGCTTTGCATAGCGTACTCATCCATGGCCTCACGGGTAATACCGAATCGGTAGGCCAGCTCTTCGGCCGTCTGTCCCATAGAAAGCCCCACGACGGGATCGGTTAAACCGCGCAACAATCCGCTGACCGGTTTCAAGTAGCTTGGCCTAAATCGGACCAGTGCCTTGATGCGACTCCAAGCATCGTTAGAGCGGGTCAGCTCGCCCAGCCATCCCACCATGGGCAGATCAAACAGCACAGGGGCGTGACTCATGCTCTCGCTGCCGCCGGCCAGCACCAGATCGCAGCGCCCGCTTGCGATGTCACGGGCCGCGCAATCCAATGCCTGTAGTCCAGAGGCACAATTGCGCTGCACGGTCCATCCCGGCACTCGGTCGCCGCAACCCAACCGCAAAGCGATCACGCGAGCGATGTTAGACTCATCCGGCCCCGGTGCGATGCATCCAAAAATAAGCTCATCGAGTTGCGCCGGTTCGAACGGCTGCCGCGCCAACAATCCTCTCGCCGCCGCCACTGCTAGGTCAGACGCGCGAAACGGTCCCGGTTTGCCGCGCGCTTTCAGAAAAGGCGTGCGGCTGCCATCGACGATGTAAACTGGCCGCCCAAAGCGCGCAAAGCTTTTACTCTCCATTGCGTTGTTCAGGCCGTATGCAGCGATCGTTTCTAGCAAGCCGCTAGATGCAACTCACCCACTACCTCAGCAATATAACGGCTTAGCACTCGGCGTCATTACCATTACAATACGGTCATATCGTTGCGATGAGGCGTTCCCACTGTGCCATGGCCACTGTTTTTTCATAGGAACATTCAAACAGTGCTCGAGCCCTTTGCCCCATTTGCGATTTCAATGAGACGTTTGTGTAGAGTTCTCCTATGCATGCGGCAAGACGCGGTGCGTCCCCTACCGACACCGCGAAACCGCAGCCTTCGCGCCGCAACAGCTCTGGAATTTCCCCGGCTTGGTCTCCTATATAAATCGTTGGCTTACCCGCGGCAGCGATCCCGTAAAACTTGCTCGGCACTATAAGTCCTTCCAGCTCGGGACGGAGCGATATCAGATGTACGTCAGCTAAACCGAGACTATACGTAAGTAGGTCACTCGGCTGATACGGCTTAAAGATGACGTTAGATAAGTTCTTTCCCCTTACTGCTTCCTCTACGGGTTGCCGTTGCACACCATCGCCGATAAGAACAAAAACAATACCAGGCTCTGATGTTAATAGCGCCGCAGCGCCTATTATGGTATGAAACTCGTGCGCGCGCCCCATATTCCCTGAATAGCAGACGATGAATCGGTGTTGAAGATCCCATTCCTTAATTAGGACGTTACTTTTTCTTGCGATGGGTCTTATGGACCCGTCTGCCCAATTCGGTATCACGCGGATCGCTTTGTCCGAGACCCCTTCCGAACGCAACCTCTGAGCCATTAGGTTCCCTATTACAACGTTGCATCGTGCAGCACGGAGAGATTTATTACGCAGACTTCGAATTCCCTGTTCGATAAAACGCACTCCCCACACACCGAGATTGCTCGCCACCTCGGGAAACAGATCCTGGATCCAATTGATCTGAGCCGCCCCACGCACCCTCGCTGCGACCAGGCTCACTACTGACAGGAGCGGCGGGTCCGTCTTGGCGATCACTACATCTCCGACGCGGAGCATCTTGTACAAGGACCAGCCCGAGCTCACATAGAAAGTGAGGTAATCGACGAACCGCCCCAAAATATTGTACCGCCCAAACCTAGAGCTCCAAGCCCTCCTCACCCGGACTTTGTTAACTATTTCAAAGCTTGGAAGGTTTGCCTTGCTGTCGCCGTATAATTGACGGCTGGTGATCGCATGGACTTCGTGGCCACGCGACGCAAAAAAAAAGCAAGACCTGTCGCCAACTGGCTCGTCGCTGACTGATCTGGATGAAAAAATCGATTAACAAAAACAATTTTCATAAAGCCAACAGCGTAGCGTTAAGGCCAATTCGGCGAACCCTATTAACCACAGCGCCCAAGTTACGTCGCTTATACACCGTTCGTACTGCAATCATCGTTTCTCCGTTGGGTCTGAAGGGCCACCGCCAAGACCCCAAGCAAGCCACCGAGACCATCAGCTAGCACGTCGTACCAGCTTGGTTGCCGACCTGGTACAAACGACTGGTGAAATTCGTCGGAAATCCCATAGAGGATAGTAACCGTTAGAACCACAACCATTCCTTTTTTGCGCAAGGTATTGTTTTAGCTAATAAACCAACCGCATAGCACGAAGTAAGCGAAGATTGCATAGAAACCAATATGGACGATTTTATCTCCCTCGGAAAACGGTTCCAGTGTTGTTGTTAGGGTGACGGAGGAAAAAGCGAAAATAACAATCGCCCATCCGATAGCCGCAATTCTAAAAGCGATCCGTTGCCTCAAGGGTCGCTGTGCCGGGCTTTAAAGCCGGTCTTAATTATTAGAAGACTTCTCCCTAGAGCCAGCAAACACTCCAGGGATCACTATGTCGCTTCGATCAATAGGCGAGACTAGCGTGTTGATGCCTGAATTACTCTCTCCCTCCTCTTCTTGCGTCGATCCTTTAGACCCCTGCATCAATCCACCCTTGATCTTGTCTTGGATGACTTCCAACACTAAATCATAATCAATTATTGTACGTCGATCTGCGAACCCATAGACTAAAGCCGTTTCGCAAAGGACGTTAATCACCCGGGGGATCCCACCACTTTGGCGGTGTATCAACCGCTTCGCCTCGGTTTTGAACAACTCCGGATCGCCTCCGGCCATGCTCAATCGATGCGACACGTATTTGTCGGTCTCTTCGGCCCCAAGCGGTTTTAAATGATAAGAAACTGACACACGTTGTATGAACTGTTCTAGCTCAGGGCGCCGAAGCTTACGATAAAGCTCTGGCTGGCCCACAAGGATTAGCTGCAGAACCTGATTTTTGTCCGCATTGATGTTTGATAGAAGCCGAAATTCTTCCAGAGCCTTTAGATCGAGATTTTGCGCTTCATCGATTATGAGGGCGGTTCTCTGCCCTTTCGCATAGCGGTCAATCAGAAACTCGATGAAAATATCATAGAGTGCGACTTTGCTCTTGTTTTCGTATGGCAGACCAAAGGCAAGGTTGACCCACTGCATCAACTCACCGAATTCTGAATGCGTGTTCGACAACAAGCCCACGTTAACGTCTTGGTCGATCTGATTAAGCAAATGTCGAATTAATGTTGTTTTGCCAGCACCTATGTCTCCCGTTAACACCGTAACAAGCGCGTTGTTCATTAACGCGTACTGCAACATAGCAAGCGCTAAGCCATGCTTTTGCCCGAGGTAAAGAAAGGTCGGATCGGGCAGCATGCTAAACGGGTTTTCCCTGAAACGGTAGTAATCGAGGAACATAAAGATCACTTACATAACAATGGATGGCTCTAATAATAGTATGCCCTTACCATCTCACTGGATCTATTAAGCACTGTGCCGAGGATCGTGCTACCCTTAAGCAAGTTAACTGCCTGCATCAGCTCATCTTTTTCTGTTCCACGGTCTTCAACCACAATTAGGAAAGCATCAACTTGTGGGGCGAAGGCGAGCACATCATCCCCGGACAGTACCGGCGGCAAATCGAATAGAATAAACCGCGACGGGTATCGGGTCTTCATTTCCCTCACTAATCTTACCATTTTCAAGGACGCTAGAATTTCCGAGGAATGCGGGATCGGTCCTTTCCCCGGCAATATGACTAAGCGATTTATTCCTGGATTGAGCAAGATCTGCTCTAACGGTATTTCGTTCTCAAAATAGTCTCCGATCCCAAAAGCGGGCGAATAACCAAAATATTCATGCACCTTGGGTCGGTACATATCCAAATCCCCCAACAAAACGGTGCGCTGCTCGTCTCTCGCAAAGCTGATCGCCAAATTAATCGCCGTAAGGGTTTTGCCTTGGCCGGCTGCTGCGCTTGTTATCCCAAGAGTGTTCCAACCCTGAGTAACCATTCTCTGCAGGATCTGAGTCCGCAGCATCTTATACCCGGCTACGACATCGGCCCGAGACTGCACCGTCAACACGCGATGCTCATCCAACTGCTTCGCACTGATCGTGCAGACCTGGGTTTGTGTATAGCTTATATGAAGAATTTTATCCGGCTTTGCACCCGTAGCCTGCGACAATGGTGCCGCACCCAGATGAGCATGCTCTTGTTTAGCCCGTTCTAGGGCTTGTTTAATGCGCTCCATCAGATACCTCTAAACTTTAACAGAGCTAACCGTCCACATTATTTCTCATCCCAATGGTCTCCAGAAAGGAGCCCAATAGATCCTCTAGAGGCATTACGAATAAATGTGCTGCCAGTAAAGCAACTCCGACAACCCCGATGGCACCCAAAGCCACGTATCGACTGCTTCGTTTTCGAATTATCTCGCCTTGTGTTTCGATATAAGGAATAGCCGCAAGAGGCGGGACACCGAACAGGCTTATAACACCTTCTCGGCCACGAACGTTACTATCCCTCGCTTCGGCCATGGCAGCGCTTCCCATACCACCGAAAATGGAAACAATAAAGCCAATGAAAGCGATGCCCAGCCGGTTAGGGCTTGCTGGTGAACTAGGCAATACCGGGGGTTCTATGACAGTAAACCGTTGCCCCTTCTTTTCGGACTCCAGAGTCTGTGAAAGCTGTGCTTCCATTTGTTTGGCCGAAACATCTCGATACTTTTCCAGCGCAGCTTCATAGTCCCGCATCAAGGTCTTGTATTCCCGCTCTATCTGTGGCGTTTGCGTTAAGCGCTGCTCATACTCAGCATGCTTGCGCCTAAGCTCGGCAGCACGCACTTGCTGCGACCCCAGCTCCACAGCGGACGCTTTTAGTTGCGTTTGAAGCTGTATATAGACTGGATTATCGGGTGCTGGGTTTGACCGAAGTGAAAGGGTGGGGGTCTTAGAAAGTTCGCTTTCCATCCTCTGAACGGTTTGTACCAATCGCCTCACGTCTGGATGATCTTCCGAATACTTCTGTCGGGCTGCTGACAGTTCCGAGCGGGTTGCCTCAAGGCGAGCCGCCAAATTACCCGTGTCCACAGCGACCCCTGTTTCTTTTCTCAGCCCCTCGATTTCCTTGCGCAAGCGGACTACATCCGGGTGGTCAGAAGAATATCGGGCGGACACTGATAAAAGTTCGGTCTGCAGCGATTTGAGACGTCCTGCCGGGCTAAGAACCTGGCCACCGCTGACCGAATACACTGGCCCATAGGGATCAATCTGTGCTAGCTCCGACTCCAAGTATACGCGTCGTTCCATCAGCGATTGGGTCTGGCGCAACACATCCGCCAGCTCGGCTTCCGTGCGATGCAAGAGTTGCATGTTTAGGTCTACGAGCTCCGGAAGCTTTCCAGCGTTCTTCTCTTTGAACTCCGCCATCTTCTTTTCGTAGCCGCTGATCTGCTGCCCAAGCTTTTCCGCTTCGGAACGCAAGAACGCCGAGGTTTGTTTTACGTTCGTTTCTTTATTCTTGCGATCCTCGGTCAAAAAAATGGACACTAATTCCCGGGCAACAGCATACGCGAGCTGAGGAGAACGATTTTCATAGGACAACTGGAACGCAAGGGCGACATTCGATTGCTGGCCGTCGGGAGCTAGAATTTGAGCGTCAATCACGTCTATGGTGATAGCATGTCCGAGCTTTGCCGCATCACCTTCAGGGAGCTTATACTTTTCGACAATATTCTTTAAGTTTTGTCTCGTCATCAGTTTTTGTTTAATGATTTCTACGCGTTCGAAGGCGTAACTGGTCATTGTACTGCGAACGAGATCCTGGGGGATCTCCTGTTGTTCGTTCAAGATCGTTGCTGAAGAGCTGTAAACAGGCGGCAAGGCCCACGCGATACCAACGCTGATGAGCGAAATCAAAGCAATTGTCGAACCGACAATTTTTTGTCGACGGCGCACGATGGCGAGGTAGTCGCTTAATCCCTTTTCCCTCGTAGCCAAGCCCTCGACAGGCGTTAATTGAGGCAAATGATTCATGAGCCATATCTCCAAGCTACCGAACCGCAGTATTTGCGCCAGATAGATCCAAGGGATATGCCCCCTTGGACCCAGAAGGAAATTTTAACGGGACCTATAGACCAAACCACGACGGTTTGACCTATTAACTCTTGTGGGTTTTGCGCCGACGTGCCAATATCGCCAACGCGATTAACGCGCAGCTCAACAATACAACGGATGTAGGGATATGAGCGTTCTGGGTATTAGCTTTCGAACCATCGGCAACGGCTTCTCGTGTAGACTCTGTAGACCCGGCCCCAAGCACTCCTGCTCCTGCCCCCAACACACTTCCGCCTTCCGATAGAAGGACAGTTCCTGAAAGAGATCCTTCACCACGAACAGCACTGTCAGTCGCCAACGAGACTAAAAGTACGGGCCTAGTTGGCGGCGTAGCTTCTACGTCCATGGTGGTGGCAGTTTTTGCCCCGGACCCACCAACAGTCATTGTCGCAACGACCAACCCTAACGCAAACGGACCGATACGCATAAGCCTCCTTTCTCCTTGTTGGCCTAGGAGCCTGTCGGGAAGAACCTACTGCGGCGGTGGGAATCGCTCTATAGTTCCGATCATTTTCGTTTAATAGTTACCACTATTCGCCTCAAATGATCGAAAATCTGTCCTCGATTTCCCACCCGCCTCGCTACGGTTCCCTAGGTCCGATAGACACACTCTGCAAAGCAGCGCCCACCGTGAGCGCTTATGTGGCTTATTATTCAACCACTCAAGGTCTTTTTCAATCTATCTTTTTTGGGAATTGTGAAAGCCGTCTCAAATAGCATCGTTCAACGACAGTCCGTTTGCCCGACTGAGCTTCCCGCCAGCGCCAAGGGCTTTTATATGCTAGACGGACTTAAGGGCACTTCGAAAAAATTCCATCCATGGAATTTTTCGCATCGCAAAGCAAAAATGCGATTTTTTCTTTGCTCCATGTTTCGAACAGTTACCTGTTTGAAACATGTGCGGCATATCCCTATACCGCTGGGCACTTCGAATTAATCGAAGTGCCCTTAAATAGCTCAAAGAAATTGTTGGTCGTGGCTTTTGCCAGGTGCGAAAGTGAAACTCCCTTAAGATCCGCCAGATACTCCGCTATATAGCGGACATATGCAGGCTGGTTCTCCTTCCCCCGATAGGGCACTGGAGCGAGATACGGAGAATCCGTCTCAACCAACAGCCTATCGAGGGGAATTTTCTTAGCGACATCTTGCACCGCCTGGGCATTCTTAAACGTCACTATTCCCGAAAAAGAGATATAGAAGCCCAGATCTAGCGCCCGCTTCGCTGTATAATAATCATCGATAAAACAATGCATTACGCCTCCAACTTCATATGCCTTCTCCTGCTGAAGGATGGTTATGACGTCCGCTTTGGCCTCCCGCGAATGCACCACCAGCGGCTTGCCGATTTTTTTTGCGGCGGTAATATGCACACGAAACCGCTCGCGTTGCCATTCCAGATCCCCCACACCGCGAAAATAGTCCAACCCAGTTTCCCCAATCGCAACCACGGACGAGTCGTTGCCTAAATCAGTCAGTTGATCCGGCGTTGGTTCTACAGCAACTTCGCTGTTTGGATGCACGCCCACAGTGGCTGATATCGAGGGATAAGATCTCGCGAGATCAAGGACTTGGCCAAAGCTTTCGAGATCCACACTCACACAGAGCATATGGATAACACCAAGCTTCTTGGCGTTTTCTATCAGTTGCGCGCCTGTTTCGCCAGCTTTAGTGCAGAGCGGCAAGTGGCAATGGGAATCGACAAGCATTAGCCTCTCTTGCTTGACGCTCCTCGGAATCGATGAGGCACGCTCTCAGGCCGTCACATGGTACGTGTTGGGCGATCCGAGCGCAGCGCACCCGTCAGCAGCGTCTCGATTCTTGAACGGGTACTTCCCTTGTCTTCGAAGCTAAACTGAACGCCTATGCCAGCCGCTTTGCTTGCCCCCTTAGGCGTTACCCACACGACGCGGCCTGCTACCGGCAGTTTATCCTTGCTGTCGACGAGCGTCAGCACCAGGAATACCTCATCATTGATGCGATAAGTCTTGTCGGTAGGGATGAAAATACCCCCGTTCTTTATGAACGGCATATATGCGTCGTAAAGCGAGCTCTTATCCCGTATTGTTAAGTTTACTATCCCGCCTTTCGAACGGCGGTCATCCGTATACATCAACACCCCCAGCAAGCTGCGAGATTAGGACCAAAAATCCCTCCAACAGTGGCTGCGCATTGACATTTGTGCTGCCGTTTATCAGCCTGTGCGCGCTAACGGCCTGATGGTAAGCGTCGAAGAGATCAACTTCCTGTCGCGATTTCGCCACACGAAGCAACCGCTGCCTTTGATCGCTGTCCATCCATGAAGGAAGCATATCAGAAAGCTTAGTTCTTATCATGAGTTGTAGCCATTTCTCCAAGCAGAAGAAGATCTGATTCGGTTCTTGCTTGTTCCACTGTTCAGCGACAGCCACTGGATCTTTTTGTCGCAACATCACACCTTCTAGGTCTTCGAAAACGTCCGTCCACTGCTTCAACCCGCTTTTCTTAACCATTTCCAGCACCTTTAGAGGACCTTTGTTGGTCAGTGCCAGTAAGGAGCGGAGTTGGCGCCGTTGGCCCACTTGTTGTTCCAGCCAAGCCAAAGCAGTTGGAGCAGATGCTCGCATGTCCACACGTAAACACCGGCTTCGCAGCGTAATAGCCAACAATGAGGGTCGGTAACACACGAGAAACAAAAAGGTGTCCGCCGCCGGTTCTTCAAGTGTTTTGAGCAAGCTATTGCTGGCGTTTAAATTCATCGCCTCAGCAGGCTCAAAAATCACACATTTGGCACTTCCAGAATGGGCCTTAAGCGCTGCCATGTTGTCCAGTTCCCGGATCTGATCGACTTTTATCGCCTTGCCGGGCGCCCCTGAGGTGATCATATGCAGATCAGGATGAGTCCCGGCTTTTACCAGAACACAGCTCTTGCAGGAACCACAACTTTGGTCCGCGACCGCACTGTGAGCACACAACAAGACAGTAGAAAACGCCCACGCGAATTCTCTGATCGCAGATCCCTCGGTTCCCTCCAAAAGGAGTGCGTGAGGCAGTCGTCCTTGCCTCCAAACGTCCAACAGTTGCCACCACCGGTGTTTCTGCCAGGGATAGGGCGCTTGTTCCATTAGCTCTAGGGAGCCTGGAAACTTCTGCCGGCTAGAGATATCGTCTCTTGGAGCGCCCGCACAAGCTGTGCCTGTACATCCGCGATAGGTACGGACGCATCGATGACTCGGATCCGATCGGGTTGCTCGTGTGCCCTATCAAGGTAACGATCTCGTACCAGGCCAAAAAACTCGATCCGTTCACCTTCAAATCGGTCATTCCCGCGCCGCTCATGGATCCGCCCTAAGGCAATATCGGGAGGGGCATCGAGCAAAAACGTCACATGTGGCCTCAGATCCGGATGAACGAAACATTCCAGGTTATGGATATGTTTTCTGGCTACCTTGCGGCCCCCACCCTGGTACGCATAGCTTGCGTCGGAAAAACGATCGCTTATGACCCATTTGCCCGCGGCAAGCGCCGGCCGAATCACTCTAACAGCGTGCTCCGCACGGGCAGCAAACATCAATAAGGTTTCTGTCTCTGGGCTCATTGCCTCGACACTGGGGTCCAATAGGATCCCCCGAAGCAACTCGCCAAGTGCGGTGCCCCCCGGCTCCCGAGTGACGACTACTGTTTTCCCCGCTTCGTGCAGATAATCTGCGATAAACCCGATGTGGGTCGACTTTCCAACGCCTTCAATGCCTTCAACGGTTATGAAACGGCCGGCCCAGCGGCGGATCATGGTTTCCCGTCCGAGACCGTCACTTCTCTTTTTAGCTGGTATTTGGCGACGGCCGCGTTGTGTTCTTCCAGTGAGGAGGAGAAATAGTGGGTCCCATCTCCCTTGGCCACAAAAAACATCGCCTCCCCGGGAGCGGGATGTAACGCTGCATCGATGGACGCGGCTCCGGGCATAGCGATAGGCGTGGGGGTGAGCCCCGGATAACGATAGGTGTTATAGGGGCTTTCCATTCCGAGATGCTCGCGCGAAAGATTACCATCGAACCTATCTCCCATCGCGTAGATGATGGTCGGATCCGTTTCTAACTTCATGTTTTCCTTAAGGCGACGCAAGAATACGCCAGCGATAATCGGTCTTTCCTCCGGCTTCGCGGCTTCTTTCTCAATGAGTGACGCCATGATAAGCGCATCAAGGGGTGCCTTGTAAGGCAAACCCTGATCCCGAAATGCCCACGCCTGCACCATCTTACGTTGCATCGCATCAAAAGCCCGCCGTAGGATCTCCACATCCGATGTGCCTCTAGAAAAGAAATAAGTCTCTGGGAAAAAGCGTCCTTCGGGATGAACGCCCGCTTGCCCTATCCGGCGCATAACCTCGGGAGGACTCTTGTTACTTAGGGTATGAGTCAGCACACTTGTGGCTTCGAGCCCGGCCAGCAACTGCTTGAAAGTCCATCCTTCCACAAGGGTGACGCTGTGTTGGATGAACTCGCCCGAAACCACTTTCTGCAAAAGTTCGGCGGCCGTTGTTCCTGCGTCGAAATGGTACTCCCCGGCTTTGATCTGGGTGGCCACGCCACGGCGCCTGGCTTCCAGTTCAAGAAACCATGGGGTCTCGATTACCTTTTTCCGGGCCAACTCTTGAGCAACGTCTCGCGCGCTCATTCCGGGCTTGATTTCATAATCCAACCCTCGCTGACTAATCGCCAGGGGCCTGCTAAGAGATCCCTGCATATCACGCCATAGCCAAAACGCGCTGCCAGCCAGGCTTAAGACAAAGAGAAAGCTAAGAAATCGTACCACCTTGGCGCCTTTCTATTGGGGAAGAATGCCCTTGTTTACGAGAGCTGAGCGCACCTTTGCCGTCACAGCGCGATCGCGATGAAAAGACATATTGAGACCCACCACACCCCGGAGCGGCCACAATCCTATCAGGCTGTTGCACAAGAAGGCCTCCGTTGCCCTCTGGAGATCCGCGACGCCTAGCGGTGCTATTACAACCTCAATGCCCAACTCTTGCGCCGTACCGAGTATAAACGCTCTCATGATGCCGGCAACTCCGCATCGGTTTAAGTCGGGCGTCATAAGCCGCCCATCAAGGACGATGAACAGGTTACTCATAGTCCCTTCGATGACATTTCCCTCCAGATCCCGCATCAGACCTTCAGCGATATCGGGTTCAGCCCACTCCCGCTGCGCGAGCACTTGCTCTAAGCGGTTGAGATGCTTAATCCCGGCAAGCGCAGGATTCAGTCCTAAGCGGGTGTCGCACAGCCTCACCGTGACCCCCTCCGTAGCCGCCTGTGGCGGCAACTCTGGCCACGGAAAACCCACAACTACCCGCGTAGGCGATCCCGAACTCGAGGGCCTGTACCCCCTACCACCAGCCCCTCGGGTAAGGATAATCTTCAAAACTCCGCGTTTGACACCCTGGCATAGCCTTTTCGCATCAGCCAGGAAGCCGTCTCGTTGCGGCGAAGGCAGATACAGACGCGAACAGCCGCGCTCCAGTCTCTCGATATGCGAGTCCCAATGCTGAGGCGTTCCGTCCAGGATTGCTAGCGTCTCAAATAGGCCATCACCGTATTGTAGCCCTCTGTCCAGTGCAGAAACGCTGTCTACTGCAGTGCCGTTTACGATAATCCTTGAAGCGGACACAGGGCTTGCCTCTACCCCAAGGAGCAAGCGCCTAGGAATCAAGCATGCCAGATCGATCGTTTCGTCCTCCCCGCATTTCAAGACGAGCTCGCATCATCCTATTCCGGCGACCTACCTCGCTGCGCTAGATCGTTCGAAATATGAGGGTACCGTTGGTGCCACCAAAACCAAAAGAATTCGAAAGTGCATACTCAATGCGTAGATCCCGCGCTTCGTTTGGCACATAGTCCAAATCGCACTCGGGATCGGGGTTTGTATAGTTGATGGTCGGCGGCGCAACCTGGTCCCGAATCGACAGGATCGTGAACACCGCTTCCATGCCACCCGCTGCTCCAAGCGCGTGGCCTATCATGGACTTTGTCGAGCTGACCGCGATCTTATAAGCGCTATCACCAAAAACGGACTTTGTCGCCAGGGTCTCTGCCAGATCCCCTGCGGGGGTTGAGGTCCCGTGGGCGTTGATGTAATCGATCTTCTCGGCACTGATGCGCGCATTATCCAGCGCCACCCGCATGCATTCGGCGGCACCCTCCCCTCCCGGAGCCGGCGCTGTCATATGGTAACCATCCGCGCTCATCCCCGAACCGACGAGCTCGGCGTATATCTTTGCCCCTCGTCGCTTGGCGTGCCCGTATTCCTCCAAGACGATCACCCCAGCTCCATCGCTGAGTACGAACCCATCGCGATCTTTATCGAAAGGACGGCTAGCACCTTGTGGATCATCGTTTCGCGTTGAGAGGGCTCGAGCGGAGCAAAACCCACCCAATCCGGTGGGTGTCGTTGCCATCTCCGCACCGCCCGCAACCATGACATCGGCATCACCGTATGCGATGACTTGCGCCGCATTTCCTATGCAGTGGGTGCCAGTGGCACAGGCGGTAACGATGGCGTAATTGGGACCTTTTAACCCATACCGTATCGCAAGATTTCCGCCCAGCATATTAATGATATTGCTCGGAATGTAAAACGGTGACAAGCGCCGAGGACCCGACGCAAGCCAAGTTTGCGTTCCCTGCTCGATACCCCACAGTCCTCCGATCCCAGAACCGATCGCGACCCCGATGCGCGACGCATTCTCCTCGGTCACCTCCAATCCGCAGTCGTCAAACGCTTGAATTCCGGCCGCCATCCCGTAGTGCATAAACGGATCCATCTTGCGTACGTCCTTTGCAGAAATATATTCTTCCAGTTTAAAGCCTTTTATAGGACCCGAAAACCGGGTGGATAAGGCGCTGACGTCGAACGTTGTGATTGGGACAATACCGCTTTTCCCTTCGACGATGTTGCGCCAGGACTGTTCAACGTTGTTTCCAACCGGCGTCAACAGGCCCAACCCCGTGACCACGACACGCCTTCTATTCATTGTTGTTGGGACACCACTTTTAAGCACGAAAAGCCGCGCTGCTCTATGAACACGCGGCCTTTTTTTCCGACGTAAGCCTTGCAGAGGGATCTAGTGAAACAAACCCGAGCCGCCGAGCACTGGAAGGATCGCGTTTTATACGTCCATCACACAGCCGATGGAACATACGACAGAAGCGAGAAAAACATACGACAGAAAGCGCATTACTTAACTTCTTTGCGAATGCTATTCTACGTGTGCGGTAATGTAGTCAACAGCTTGTTGCACCGTCATTATTTTTTCAGCCTCCTCATCGGGGATTTCTGTCTTGAATTCCTCCTCAAGGGCCATTACCAATTCTACGGTATCGAGAGAATCGGCGCCTAAATCGTCGACAAAGGAGGCCTCATTGGTCACCTCTTCGTCTTTCACGCCAAGCTGTTCAACCACAATTTTCTTGACTCTTTCTTCAATGCTACTCATCCGGATCTTTCCTCCCGATCGAAGCTGCAGCGCACCGCTGCAGCGTGGGCGTCAGTTTAGTGAAAACAAACAAACATGCAAGCGAATGATCACAACAAAAGGAGCGGCCGGCAATTCGCCAACTTCCTCCGGACATTTTGATATGGCCTTCCTTCCCAAGCGGAACCCTTTCGTGATCTACGAAAGATTTGCTCGTTACGCCATATACATACCCCCGCTTATGTTGATCGTTTCACCCGTAATATAGCCACTTCGCGGCGAGGCTAAAAACGCCACCACGGCCGCTACGTCTTCAGGGGAGCCGAACCGGCTCAAGGGGATTTGAGACAGAATCTCTTCGCGCCGTGCGACGCTAAAGTGGCGCGTCATATCAGTGTCCACAAAGCCGGGAGCCACTGCGTTTACCGTGATCCCGCGCGAGCCGAGCTCCAATGCCAGTGATCGAGTAAACCCAAGGATTCCTGCTTTAGCAGCGGCGTAATTCGTCTGACCGGGATTACCCTTTAACCCGACGACCGACGCGATGTTAATGATGCGTCCATAACGCACCTTAACCATCCCCCGGACGAATACCTTCGTTAAGCGAAAGACCGAACTCAGATTCGTATCGAGAACCTCTTGCCAATCCTCTTCTGGCATCCTCAACAATAGGCCATCTCGGGTAACACCCACGTTGTTTACCAAAATGGTGGGCGATCGGTTACGTCTATCCAACTCGTGCAGCAGCGCGTCCACCGACGCCTGCTTGCTTACATCTAAGCCCAGTGCTAAACCTTCCAATTGGTGTTTTTTCAGGAGAGCGGCAAAATTTTCTACTCCCGCATCTGATTTCGCAGTCCCAATCACGAAGGCACCCAAGCGACCGATTTCCAATGCTACGGCACGCCCTATTCCGCGGCTAGCACCTGTTACCAGGGCTGTATTATTCTGTAACTCAGAATTTACCATTTCGTCACTTGTATTGTCTGGAAAGCGCTGTCTCCAGCTTTTTGGGATCACCGGTCGGGAGACAGCTAAGCTCGCGATCGATGCGCCGACACAACCCCGTCAAAACGCTGCCGGGGCCTAATTCCACCAGCGTATCAACACCCATACGTGTCATGGCCCGCACCACATCGACCCAACGCACCGGTTGCGACAGCTGCGCTGCTAGCGCGTCGGCGATACCGTCAGGCTCGTTTCGGGTTAAAGCATCTACGTTATGCACTACCGGAATAGCTGGCCGGCACAAGCGTATCCCTCTCAGACGCTCGGCTAGGCGTTCCGCCGCCGGTGCCATTAACGCGCAATGCGAAGGTACGCTAACCGGTAATAGGACAACCCGTGAGGCACCCAGCGCCTTGGCTTGTGCAACAACTCGGTCCACCGCTTGCCTGTCTCCGGCGATCACCGCCTGCGCTGGGGCATTGAAGTTCGCGCACGACACCACATCACCCTGCGCGAAGCGCTGGCAAAGCTCCTCTAGCTCATTAACGCCCAAGCCGATAACGGCGGCCATCGCGCCATGGCCAACCGCCACAGCCTCTTGCATCAAACGACCTCTATGGGCAACCAAGCTGACGGCGTCCGCAAAATCCATCACTCCGGCACAGGTTAACGCGGTATACTCTCCCAAACTGTGCCCGGCCATAAGATTAGGTGGTGCCCCGCCCTCCTCATGCCAAATGCGCCACAGGCTGACGCCAGCGGTGAGCATGGCGGGCTGGGCGTTTTCAGTGGCGTTAAGGGCATCGGCTGGGCCTTCTTGGACCAAGCGCCAAAGATCATAGCCCAACCGTTCCGAGGCTTCGGTAAAAGTTTTCCGAACCGTATCGTATTGGGCGGCAAGCTCCGTCAACATCCCAACCGATTGCGACCCTTGTCCCGGAAATAGCGCGCCTAAAGGCATATTGGCCCCCGCACCTAACCTAATACCGCAGAAGGGCCGAGCCCCAGGTGAATCCAGCCCCAACCGCTTCTAACAACAGCAACTGCCCTCGTTCGATGCGTCCGTCACGGATCGCCTCATCCAACGCCAGCGGGATCGAAGCAGCCGAGGTGTTACCGTGTCTATCGACAGTGGTCACGACCTGCTCCATGGGCAAATTGAGCTTGCGGGCCGCAGCCTCGATGATACGGCTGTTCGCTTGATGAGGAATCAACCAATCCACATCGTGTTTTTGCATCTCGTTCGCGCTCAGCGCTTCGTCCGCCATCTGCTCCATTGCTTTGACCGCAAACTTGAAAACTTCTCCTCCTTGCATCTGGACATAAGCGCGGGTATCCGGCCGCGAGCGGCCACCGCTAGAGATCCCGTCCGGAACATGCAGCAACGACTGGTAGTGACCATCGGCGTGCAGGTGGCAACTCAAGATCCCGGGCCTATCGCTCGCCTCTAGCACCACGGCCCCGGCACCATCCCCAAATAAAACACATGTCGTGCGATCGCTCCAATCCACAATCCGAGAGAAGGTTTCCGCTCCGATGACCAATGCTCTGCTCGCTCCCTTGGTTTTAATGTAGCGGTGCGCGATATCCAGAGCATAAATAAACCCGCTGCACACTGCCTGCACATCAAATGCCGGACAGCCTTTGATACCTAAGCGTTCCTGCAGCAAGCACGCGGTACTGGGAAAAATCTTGTCCGGAGTGGTCGTGCCTAACACGATCAGATCGATATCGCGGGGGCTGCATTCAGCCGCCTCCAAAGCGCGGCGCACCGCCACCTCCGCCAGGTCGCAGGTACTCTCGCCTTCCCCCGCAATGTGTCGCTGGCGCACACCCGTGCGTTCGACGATCCACTGGTCGGTGGTGTCGACCATCGCTTCGAGGTCGCGATTGCTTA
>JBOIEE010000041.1:0-1588 GCA_050740975.1 Gammaproteobacteria bacterium
GGACATACATGCCCGCGGTATCGTGCACCACGATCTAAATCCGCAGAACATCATGTTCCGGAGCGACGGTGGCTTGGCGTTGATCGACTTTGGGATCTCCAAACGCCTCGACGCAGATCCCAAGCAAGCGGTCTCGGGCACGGAGACCTTACTCGGCACGCCCCACTACATGAGCCCCGAGCAATGCGAGGGGCGGCAGGGCGATCACCGCAGCGATCTCTATAGCACGGGCGCCATCCTCTACGAAATGCTCACCGGCGCCAAGCCGTTTACTGCGCGGGATTGGGCCGCCTTGCTGCGCCTCCACATCAACGCGCCGATCCCGCGTTTACCGGCCCCACTATCGGCTTATCAAGCCTTGGTCGACCGGTTGCTCGCCAAGCGGCCCGAGGATCGCTATCAATCCGCAAGCGAAGTGCTCGAGGCGGTCGACCGAAGCTTCGTGCCTCACACAGCCTGAACCGCGGAAACCGGCGCCGGCTTAACATCCGCGTTGAGCGACGCGGTGCTGGGTAGTGTGCCTATTGCTGTCGCATCAACCACCATGGCTGATCAAAATCAACCTTTTCTGGCGGTACTTGGCCCGAATGCTGCCGAGTGTAATACTCCCAAAATCTTCTGCGGTAATCTTCATCGAAGATCTCGAATGCGCCAGATTGTTCCTGCTCCTCTAAAAAACGCCGCATTGCGCCAACCGGTTCTAATGGATTCCCTTGCTGGAAAATGACCGTCCCCCGGTACTGCTCATACAACGCTTTGCTTAATTTCCACTTCAGAATCCATGGTTCTGCAATCTGCCGGCCCAAAGCACCTTCCAAGTGACCCTTGCCCTGTGGTTGGAACTTAGCGAAAGCAGACAAGAGCTGTTGAACGTCGGTGTCAGTAGCGGCTATTCCATGCTCGCGCACATACCGTTCATACAGCGGCCCCAAGATTAGCTGAGACAGACGGTGTTGAGATCGGTCTGTGGAGCCTCCCGTCCCAGATTCCAACTGATCGCGATATATCGTTTCTCCGTAAACTCTAGCTACCGCGTCCCCAGCAACTACGACCTGGGAGAAAGAAAAAGTCTCCAAGAGGATAAACGCGACGAAAATCACTTTATTTATCATTGTCCATTCCTCGCGACATCTAACGTAAAGCTAACCGGGCGCGGCCCCGGTAAGCGTGAAAATAAAAAAAGAACCAAATGGCCGCGCTCCGGTTGAGCGCAATGTTAGGCACAGTTTTAAGACAAACGCCGTAGGATGTGCCGACGAAGGAGGCGCATCAATCAAATAACACGAACGATGCGCTTCGTACCTCAGCGCATCCTACGCGGCGGGCTAGATTTATAAAACGTACACCGCTTGCAGATGGAGGGTTTGATGGTCACGTGCCCACTGACCCCGTATACGTCACACCTCATATCCAGTTCCTGTTCGTCGCCCCCGTAGCTTTGGATTGGACTTCCTTCAGACTCCACCTCACGGTGACGCCCTTGCCCTTCTCCTAACCTTCGGCTCTGCGAATACCTGGTATCGGGACTTTCACCCGACTCGTTTCGTGCCATGCCCGGCACACACGTTTGACATGAGCGGCAGCCGAC
>JBOIEE010000042.1:0-3837 GCA_050740975.1 Gammaproteobacteria bacterium
ACGCCTTCCTGTCTTGACAGCGTGAAAACTACTTCTTCATGGACGACCTCAAAATGATGTAGCCCATAACACCACATGCAATCAGTACGACTGGAGAGAAATATGCTGGTTCCATTGCCAACTCCTCTTCATTTAGTCTAAATTACCTGTTAATGACGGTTGCCCGTTTGTGCAACCTCCTAATGATGGGGTTCCCCGCAAAGCGGGGGGCTTGACGGTTGTGAGCAGCCCCAAGGGCTGCCAATGGCTAAAGGTGAATCCAAGCTTTAGAATTCACCGCCCTCCCCTGCTCGCTGCGCATCAAGCTGCTCTTGATTTCGGAGGTACTTCCTGATTTGGTTCTCTTCAAATCCAACGGTCGAGACCGCATAACCCCTTGCCCAAAACTGCTCGCCGTTGAAATTCCTCTGTCTCCCGCCAAACTGGCGGGCCACCGCAATCGCCGATTTTCCTTTGATATACCCGATCACTTCGGCCACGGAATACTTCGGCGGGATCCGTAGTGACCTGGTAGGCCTTTGCCTTTCCATTGCCGGCCGGCTGGATCGAAAGGCGGCGGCGCCCGGACGAGTACTAGATCTCGTGGCTACCTGTTTGGTGATCGAACGCCCATTCAGAGCGCGCTAACAGTGTCCTGAACTCATCGAAAGGCAATCCTCCGGGGTTCCGGCGGGCCTTATCCAGCAGTTTTCCAGTCTTGGACACGGAGAGTAACTATATGCAGTTACACACGCAAAGACAACTGGCCGGGAATCCACCGCCAGGCCCCGGACCACACGCCAGAACCCGCAGGTCCCCACTGGCCGGCTCCGAGCCGGGCCAGCTCGGAGGCCGGAAACCTCTATGCCGGCCCCGGGGCGATCGCCTTCGGAGCGGTCGTGGTCCTCAGCAGCATCGGCCTTCGATCCGCGCCTCATCTGGGAGCCGGTGAACGAGGACCGCAGCCGATCCATCCAGATCGTGTGGATCATTCCGATCGTGGCGGCGCTCATCGGCGGCTGGCTCGCGGTCATGGCGATTCTCGAACGCGGCCCGACGATGAGGATCATCTTCAATACCGCCGAAGTACTGGAGGCGGGTAAGACTACGATAAAGTACAAGAACGTCAACATAGGCACGGTGATGAACATCGAGTTCTCCGAGGACCGTTCGCAGGTGATCGCGATGGCACAACTCACCCCTCAGGCGGAAGGTTTTCTGGTCGAGGACACCCGCTTCTGGGTGGTGCGGATCGCCGGGAGCCAGATCTCCGGCCTCGGAACGCTGGTATCGGGCTTCTACATCGGCGTCGACATCGGCAAGTCCACCAAGCGCAAGCGTAAGTTCACCGGCCTCGAGACCCCGCCGATCGTAACCGCCGATCTGCTAGGCCGGGAGTTCGTGCTGAGCGGACCTCGGCTCGCTCGACATCGGCTCGCCGGTCTATTTCCGCAGCATCCAGGTAGGGCAGGTCGTGGCCAAGAGTCCTCTCGTGTTGCTAAAGGCGTTTAGCTAATAGCGTAGTGTCTCGCAACAATTACATGGCCGCCCATTCGAGGCCCCCCCGCCGCCTACTCCAGAACCGTTAAGTTGTGCTTTCGGACAGCTCCTCCAACAGGATCTCCTGCGCCGCACGGGGTTTGGCGTTCCCCGGGCTTGCGCGGCGGTACGATCCTTCGCTTTGCAACAACCAGGCTTGGGTATTGTCCCCCAGGTAGTGCATTAGGCCCTGCTTGAGCAGACGTTCCTTCAAACGCTTGTCCTCGACAGGAAAGCAGGTTTCGATGCGGCGGAAGAAGTTTCTCGCCATCCAATCGGCGCTGGAACAGAACAGCCGGCAGTTGCCGTCGTTGTGAAAATAGAATGCCCGGGCATGCTCCAGAAAGCGACCGACGATAGACCGCACGTGGATGTTTTCCGATACTCCTTTGACGCCTGGGCGCAGCACACACACCCCGCGTACGATAAGGTCGATCTTCACGCCCGCCTGAGAAGCAGCATACAAAGCTTCGATGATCGAGGTGTCCTGCAGAGCGTTCATCTTGGCAATGATGCGTGCGGGCTTGCCCTCACGCGCAAGTAACGCTTCCCGCTCGATGTGTTCAAGCAGGGTCTTGTGCAAGGTGAACGGGGATTGCAACAGCTTCTTCAGCTTACTCGCGCGTCCCAGCGCCGTGAGCTGTTGGAAGATGTTGTGTACATCCTCGCCTGTGGCCGGGTCGCAGGTAAGCAGGCCATAATCGGTATATTGGCGTGCCGTTCGCGCGTGATAGTTTCCTGTACCCAGGTGGACATACCGCTTTAGCTGCCGGCCCTCGCGGCGGACGACCAGAACCATCTTGGCATGTGTCTTGTGCCCGACCACGCCATAGACCACATGCGCGCCCGCCTCTTGCAGATCGTTCGCCAGCTCGATATTGGCCGCTTCATCGAAGCGAGCCCGCAGCTCCACCACCACCGTCACTTCCTTGCCTGCGCGCGCCGCCTCGATCAGTGCTTCCGCGATCGCGGATTCGCTTCCGGTACGGTACAGCGTCTGCTTAATGGTCAGCACTCCAGAATCGGCTGCCGCCTGGCGGATAAAGTCGATGACGGGAGCAAACGACTCGAATGGATGATGAAGCAGAATATCGCCCTTGCGTATGGTCTCGAAGACATCGCTGTTGCGCGTGAGTCTAAGCGGCATGCTGGGTGTGAAAGGGGGGTATTTTAGCTCGGGCTTGTCGACCAGCTCATGGATCGCCATCAAACGGTTCAAGTTCACCGGACCGTTTACCTGGAACAGATCGTCCGAGCTGAGGTTAAACTGCTTCAGCAGAAATCCGGTCATCTCAGGAGGGCAATTGTCCGCGACTTCTAAGCGCACGGCGTCTGAGAAACGGCGCGATGGTAGCTCGCCTTCGAGCGCCCGCAGCAAGTCGTCGACCTCTTCGTCGTCCACGAACAGATCGGCGTTGCGGGTCACGCGAAACTGATAGCAGCCGGTTGCATTCATCCCTGGAAACAGATCAGAGACGTGAGCATGGATGATAGAGGTCAGGAAAACGAAATCATTTGGGCCTTGGGCGCTGCCCTCAGGCAACGGTATCAAACGCGGGAGGGAGCGCGGCGCCTGCACGATAGCGACCCCGCTGTTGCGACCAAAGGCATCCCGTCCTTCCAGGGAGGCGATGAAGTTCAGACTCTTGTTCAAGATCCGGGGAAACGGATGTGCGGGATCCAGCCCAATCGGGCTCAACACCGGCAACAACTCCCGGTTGAAATAGCGCTTGACCCACGCCGCTTGCTTGGCGTTCCACTGGGATCGCTTCAAAAACCGGATCTCGTGCTGGGCGAGCGCGGGCAGCAGCACGTCGTTTAAGGTGGCATATTGATCCGCAACCAGCTTGTGCGCGCTTTCGCTGATCCGCTTTAGCTGTTCGACCGCGCTGTAGTTATCGGGCCCGGTTTGGACGGCGCCGAATGCAACCTGCTGTTTAAGCCCTGCTACACGGATCTCGTAGAACTCGTCCAGGTTGGAGCTCACGATGCAGAGAAACTTGAGCCGCTCCAGCAGAGGGACCGTCTCGTCTTTCGCTTGCTCCAGTACCCGACGATTGAACTCGAGCAGGCTAAGCTCACGGTTGATATACAATTCCGGCGATTTGATGTTGGGGGCGTCCATCGTGGCGGTATCTTCAGCGAGTGTTACGATTGATTAATGATTGATTAAAGGGCACTTCGATAAATTGCTTTCCTGCAATTTATCGAATCGCAAAGCAAAAAGCGTGGTTTTTGCTTTGCTCCATTGGTCAATCACTTAAGGTGACTGACCAATGTCCTCACGTCCCTGTAAGGGCGGGCACTTCGAATTAATCG
>JBOIEE010000043.1:0-3799 GCA_050740975.1 Gammaproteobacteria bacterium
ACTCAACGTGCGCCGTCGCTATCGTGATCCCGCGCGCCCGCTCTTCCGGCGCATTGTCTATCTGATCATAGGCCTTGTATTCCCCTCCGTATTTCTTCGAGGTCACTAAGGTCAGCGCCGCCGTCAACGTCGTCTTCCCATGGTCCACATGCCCGATCGTCCCCACATTTACATGCGGCTTCGTGCGTTCGAATCTTGCCTTGGACACGATTGCTTACCTCTTATTAATTTAGTCAACTCGCTTTTTTAATGACGGATTGGGCGATATTCGATGGGGCCTCAACATAGCGGGAGAACTCCATCGTGAACGTGGCACGCCCTTGGGTACCCGATCGCAAATCCGTGGCGTAACCGAACATTTCCGCCAAAGGCACCTCCGCCCGGACGATCTTGCCAGCAGGTGAGTCTTCCGTGCCATGCAAAATCCCACGGCGGCGGTTTAAGTCACCGTTCACGGTGCCTAAATACTCTTCGGGAGTCACCACTTCCACCGTCATAACAGGCTCTAACAGCACCGGCTTTCCGCGCAACGCCCCTTCCTTAAACCCCATGGATCCCGCGATTTTGAAGGCCATCTCGCTGGAATCGACTTCGTGGAACGACCCATCGTAGATCGTCACTTCCACATCCACCACCGGATAGCCCGCGAGGACGCCGTTTTCCAATTGCTCTTGCACGCCTTTTTGCACCGCTGGGATATACTCTTTCGGCACGACGCCACCGACGATCGCGTTGACAAAATTGAAACCCGATCCAGGTTCTCCCGGCTCTAAGCGCAAAATCACATGGCCGTACTGTCCCCGCCCACCGGTCTGCCGGACATATTTGCCTTCTGCCTTTTCCACCGTTTGGCGTATCGTTTCCCGATAAGCGACTTGCGGTTTACCGACGTTTGCCTCCACCTTAAATTCCCGCTTCATGCGGTCCACAATAATATCGAGGTGTAACTCGCCCATGCCGGAAATAATGGTTTGCCCCGACTCTTCATCGGTGCACACGCGAAACGAGGGGTCTTCCGCAGCAAGCTTGGATAAGGCAATGCCCATCTTTTCCTGATCGGCCTTGGTCTTCGGCTCTACCGCGACGGCGATCACAGGCTCCGGGAATTCCATGCGCTCCAGGATAATCACCTGGCTTCCGTCGCAAAGCGTATCTCCCGTTGTCACGTCCTTAAGCCCAACGGCCGCCGCAATGTCCCCAGCTCGAACTTCTTTTATTTCTTCGCGGTGATTCGCATGCATTTGCAAGATGCGCCCGATACGCTCCTTCTTGCCTTTGATGGAGTTGTATACCGCATCGCCGGAGTTCAAAACACCGGAATAAACTCGAAAGAAAGTCAGATTACCAACGAAAGGGTCCGTGGCTATTTTAAAAGCCAAGGCTGCGTACGGTGCATCGTCTGTGGGCTTTCGCTCCTCTTCTGTTTCGCCGTCTTCTAACATCCCTTTCATCGGCGGCATATCGTTCGGTGCCGGTAAATACTCGATCACAGCGTCCAGTAGCGCTTGAACCCCTTTATTTTTGAAGGCCGAACCACAAAGCACGGGCACAATTTCGCTGGTTAATGCCCGCTGGCGCACCCCCCGCTTTATATCGGCCGGATCAAGCTCGCCCTTCTCCAGATACTTTTCAGTAAGCTCCTCACTGGCTTCCGCCGCCGCTTCTACCAGCGCCTCGCGCCATTGTGCGCTGAGCGCAACCAAATCTTCCGGGATCTCTATTTCCTCAAACTCCATTCCGAGCGAGCCCTCGTCCCAGCGGATCGCCCGCATTTTGACCAGATCGATAACACCTTGGAATTTGTCTTCTGCTCCAATGGGCAGCTGCACCGGCACCGCCAAACTTCCGAGCCGTTGCCGGATCTGCTTCACCACCCGCAGAAAATCCGCCCCCGCCCGATCCATCTTGTTTACGAAAGCGAGCCGCGGCACGCGATATTTATTCGCCTGGCGCCAAACCGTCTCGGACTGCGGTTCAACCCCGCCCACCGCACAAAATACCCCGATGGCGCCATCGAGCACGCGCAATGATCGCTCGACCTCGATGGTGAAATCGACATGCCCTGGGGTGTCGATGATGTTGATCCGGTGCTCATCAAACTGCGCATCCATACCGCGCCAGTAACACGTGGTTGCAGCAGAGGTGATGGTTATTCCGCGCTCTTGCTCTTGCTCCATCCAATCCATCGTGGCCGTACCTTCGTGCACCTCGCCGATCTTATGAGAGCGCCCCGTGTAATACAGGATCCGCTCGGTCGTCGTGGTTTTGCCAGCATCGATATGCGCCATGATGCCGATGTTGCGATAACGTTGTATCGGAGTAGTGCGCGCCACGGTTTCAGTTCCCAGTCAAAACTTCAGTCCGCTTACCATCGGTAGTGCGCGAAAGCCCGGTTCGCCTCCGCCATGCGATGCGTGTCTTCGCGCTTTTTCACCGCAGTGCCTTTATTTGCGTAGGCATCCAAAAGCTCGCCCGCCAACCGCAAACCCATCGTTTTCTCCCCCCGCTTGCGGGCGGCATCCACTAACCAGCGCATCGCTAAGGTTACGCGCCTGTTTGAACGCACCTCGATAGGGACTTGGTACGTCGCTCCTCCAACCCGACGGGACTTTACTTCGACATGCGGACGCACGTTTTCCAAGGCCGTATTAAAAATCTCTAAGGGGTCGCCTTTGCCGCTTTGCTGGGCTTTGGCCAAAGCGCCGTATATGATCTTTTCCGCCAGCGACTTTTTGCCATTCTTCATGATCATGTTGATGAATTTCGCCACCGTTCCGTCCCCGTATTTCGGATCCGGAAGAATCGAACGCTTGGCCGCTACTCGCCTTCGTGACATCGCGATAAAACTCTAATTCCAGAAACTACGTTTTGGGCCGCTTGGCTCCATACTTTGAGCGGCCGCGGCGCCGGTCAGCCACCCCTGAGGTATCCAGCGTGCCACGCACCGTATGATAGCGAACCCCAGGCAGATCCTTCACCCGCCCACCCCGGATCAGAATGACGGAATGCTCCTGCAAGTTATGCCCTTCTCCACCGATATAGGTTGTGACCTCCTGGCCGTTGGTCAATCGAACCCGGGCCACTTTGCGCAACGCGGAGTTAGGCTTTTTTGGTGTCGTCGTATACACACGCGTGCATACGCCACGTCTTTGCGGACACCCCTCCAGCGCCGGAACACTGCTCTTAATCCGCTGGCGTTTGCGCGGCTTTCTGACTAGTTGGTTAATAGTTACCATGAGAACCAACGCGGATCCTCGCACCGCGTTTTGCTACCCCTCGCGTCAATGGCTCATGCCCGCCCCGAAAAATTTTGATCGCTCTAAAAAAACGAACAGGCAGGATTACTCCGGCCTGTCCGCGACAGAAAACTATAGCGTGCCATTGACTTATCTGTCAAGACAATAACACGTTCATGCGCTCTTTGTTTGTTCCTGGACCTCCAGGTGCTCCTGAGCGCTCGCCAATTCATCGGCTAGCCGTTGCTCCAACCGGAGCTTCGGGTCTTCCTGCGACTCGGTTGACTCACGCGATCGTTGCCCGCGATCCGAAAACCCTGTCCCTGCCGGTATCAAGCGCCCCACGATGACGTTTTCTTTTAGGCCTCGAAGATCATCACATTTGCCGGTTACCGATGCTTCCGTGAGCACTCGGGTGGTTTCTTGGAACGATGCGGCGGACACAAACGATTCTGTCGCCAAAGAAGCCTTCGTGATACCGAGCAGCACCTGTTCCCATTGCGCCGGTTGTTTTCCTTCTGCGTGCATGCGATCGTTTTCTTCAAGAACGCGTTCTTTCTCCG
>JBOIEE010000044.1:0-16331 GCA_050740975.1 Gammaproteobacteria bacterium
TGATGCGGCGGCTGATCGAGGCGGTGAAGGCGAAAGCGGGTAAAGAAGTACGGCTCGAGTGCTACCCAAGCCTCGTCGACCGCACCTTGGTCTTCTACTACGGCTACTACTCCGATCCTTGGCACCTGGTCGGTTCGCTCTACGCTATGGAGGTGATGGCCCACTACCGGGTCACGCGCATGGGAGTGGGCCTGGTGCGCCTAGGAATCGAGCCCGCGGACTTGGAGTTCATCCGCATCCACTCGGTCTGCGATGAGGATCACGCCCGGGATTGGCGCGAAGGTGTGATCGCCCCGAGCGTGAGGATCCGGCCGCCACTGCGCGTCTCGATCGCCGAAGGGATCGTGACTTGTCTCGAGACCTCTGCCCGCTACCTCGACGACCTCGTTGCGAGGGCGCACCGCGGTCGGCGTGCGGTTGAGGCAAGCGCAGCGCGCAGCCTCTGAGAGGCGGGGCCAGGAGGAGAGGCGATGTCCGAGTTCTATTCCCCTACGAGCCGGCAACTTCAGGATCTGTTCGACACGCGACGGCTCGCCGACCTGGCGCACCGGGTTATGGTCCACGACCGGTTCACGGCCGAGGACCAGGCCTTTATCGAGAAGCTCGACATGTTCTTCATCGCGAGCGCCGATGAGCAGGGGCAACCGCAGTGCTCTTACAAAGGCGGCGCGCCGGGCTTCGTGCGCGTGCTCGACGAACGCACGCTCGCCTTCCCCCTCTACGACGGCAACGGCATGTACCTGACGGCCGGTAACCTCATGGCACGGCCAGACGTGGGGCTGCTGTTCATCGACTTCGAGAACCCCAACCGCCTGCGCGTGAACGGCCGGGCGCTCGTCGACCGGCACGATCCGCTCCTCGCGCAGTATCACGAGGCGCAGCTCCTCGTGCGGGTCGAGGCGCGGGAGATCTTCGTCAACTGCCCACGTTATGTCCACAAGGCGACGCGCGCGGAACGCTCCCCGTTCGTGCCCACGCGCGGCTGCGCGACACCCATTCCCGACTGGAAGCGCCGCGACCTCGTGCGCGACGCGCTGCCGGCGCGCGATCGGGCTCGGATCGAAAGCGAGAAGTCGGAGTGACGGCCGGCCGAGCTCAGCCCCAGGGTGTGGCCCTCTTCGTTTAACCAGCCGGCACGGTGCGCTCGGCCGCCCTTTGACGCAGATTAGCGACCTGCTCGGCCATAAGCACGGACAGCGGACGGGTAGCGCTCAATTCTTCTTTGACCAAACTCGGTGCTCAAGGGCATACGCTTGGCATGCACAGTACCGTGATTGCCAAGATCCTCGCTCATCTCGGCTTGCCCATCAGAGCACCGCCCCGATCACCGGCTCAGGTCTTCGATCGATTTCAAATGGGCTTCTATGAGGACCGCGTTGTCAAGCTCCCGGCGGCAGATTGAAGTAATCTCTTCTCTCTGTCTTGCCTCAGCGATGAGTTTGCCTCGCCCGGGTTATGCACGCTTTGTCCACGGACGAAGACCGCATCCTCCGCGTAACGTTGCCAGATCATCTCCGCAGGACTCCAAGGCCACCGTGAAGGAAGTGGGCGCCTTGCGGATGACGATTCGATCTCCCTCTACTTCGACCAGCAAGCGATCCCCCGTTTTGGATGCCAAGCTGCTTGCGGATTGCTGCCGGTAATCGATTTGTGATTTGGAACTTGCGTTGTCACGGTCATTGGGATCACCTCATTGCTTTACTCAAGCGTAAAGCCAGTGGTCCCTCACGTAAAGCAAAGATGGATTGCCGGAGGCCGTCGATTGTAGGGGCGCCAGAGAAGCATTCGGATTTATTTCAGCATGCAGGTAGTCGCTTCGGCTCATTTCTCTTAACCGCTCTGGGCCCGAAGCCCTCGAAGAGGTCCCCAAACCCGCATGGCTATCGCGGAGCCCTCTTCCGCGGGCGGTTGCTCACGGCTAAAGCCCAAACACCCCCCAGGATCAAACCGCCCACATGCGCCGCGTTTGCGATGGGGCCGAGCAGGCCACTGAAGCACAGTACCAGCCACGCCAGCATAAGGTATACAACCCCCGAGTGCACATAGTAGCCTGACCAGGGATCGTGTTGAGAACGGATCCAGAGGTAGCCGAATAGCCCGTAGACGACACCCGACATTCCCCCGAATCCCGGGCCACTGACCCACCATTGGGCTAGATTAGAGCCGATGCCGATGCTGACGACCTGAAATAGGAGCAGGTGCGTCGACTCTTTGCGCTCGATCAGGGTACCGAGCTGGTATAGCCATAACATGTTGAACAGGATGTGCAGGATGTGGAAGTGGAGAAAAATAGGGGTCAGCAGTCGCCAGATCTGTCCCCGTGAGATTTCGGGCAGCTGGTGATCGGACGCTTGGTTAGAAATAAGCAGGTTAGCGAAAATGCCCTCCTGAAATGGGGTGAAGCTCAGCACGAAGATTAAAACACTGATAAGCGCCAGGGATAAGGTAAGAGGGGCAAACTGGAAACCGCGCAGAATTCGAAGCTGGGGAGGCCTCGGGGCCACCATCTCATTGCGATCCCGCCGTTCTCCGGGGAAAGAAGAAGGCGGATGTCTTGGGTTTTGGCGCCAAGTCTCAATGAGTTGGTGCGCTCGCGTGAGCATACTCTCATCGTACACCCAAATTTCAAAGCAACCGTCGTATTCCCGCACTTGATGGTCCAATCCGCGTTGCGAAAGGGCTTGGGATACCCGATTCGCCAACTGGTGATCCGCCAAAACGCCTGCTCTGTGCATGTTTTTTTCTAGAATGAAACGCTTATCAGGTAAACGGTGCGCGACGAAAACTGGTACGCCCTTTAGTAAGGCGCACCGATTTACCGTGAACAGGCACACGATACCCCGCTGATGCGCTTGCAGCGGCTACGCGGCCAGACCTGCAATACGATATTGGTTAAGCTCGAGGGAAGCAACCCCGCGGGGCTCCGTGCCAAGGCACCGATCCCTCTGTTAGCCGGTGATTAGCGACGTAAAATCGTAAAACGGTCTCCCAGGCTTCGCCTCCTATTTCGAAGAATCCGTTCCTGGCCCCGTTGACGCCGACTCGTCGAGCGTTCCGTCGGCGGCTGGCCGCGACCGGCGCCGTCACGCTTAGGAAGCCGATTGGCTCGGCCGCCAATCTCAACATCCATCTGCATTGCCTCTTTATGGTATGAACGCAAACACGCATTTGCGCCTGGTGGCTGTTTTGATCGGTTGCGTGTGCTGCCTCCCAACGCTGGAATATGTACCGTGGTGCTTGTAGGTAACAGTTCCGAGGCTTCGCTGACTGTCATTCAGGCCAACCCTTCGCGGCACTCCACGCGGCCGGCGCGTCTGCACGCGCAAAATGTTAAAGCGCGGAATTTTACCCTGCTCTGCGATCTGCACGTGAGTCCAGCTGCTAAACTCAGCGATGAGCTTATCGAAGGGCAGTTCCAGATCCACAATCTTCAGACAACAGTCGGTAACGCTCAGCCCCGGCAGGCGGATGTCCGCCGCCCGGCCCGTCAAGTGCGCGCTGTCCCGCGCTCCGCCGACGCGTGAATTGAGCCATTCATCCCGATAGCCGCTGGTGATGAACACCGCCCCCAGCCGCCTTCGCAGCGGCTCGAGCACCAGGGCGCAGAGCCGCTCTAAGTTCGCCACCACCGCAGCAGATGGATCCAAGGTATGTCCTGCGCGCGCCGCCGTCTGGCTGACCAAGAATTCCTCTAAGCGAAAATTCTCGCTCAATTGCACCGATTGACTTTCTTGGCGATTAGAGAGCAAGCGCCATAAGCGCTTGAGGCTGTCCTCGCGGATCTGCACCACGCGCCCCTGTGAGATCTGAAGCGCGCGCGCGACATCGGCCTGCGGGCGTTGCTCCTCGTAGAGTAGCTACAACAGATTGCGCCTGCGCCCATCGAGCGCGCGCGCAAGCCGCCAGACCTGCGCCGCCTCAAAGGGGCCCGCCCGATGTCCTGTGGGCCTTCTGCGCGTGCTTCCCCCTCGCCGCGCGCCTGTCTCATGCCTGCGCGATAGGCTCGGCGCGGGATCAGGCTCATGCGGTGCACGCCATCGATCATGCGCCAACGGATCCGCGCGTGGGCGGCGCGCTCGAATTCGGCGCCGTTGAGTTGGCTCTCTCGCAGCGCCTCGATCAACCCGAGAACCCCATCTTGCTTGAGGTCGGGTACCGTCGCCGGATGCCCGGGCGGGAGGCGGCAGTGGAGCGTAGTCGCGCAGCGCTCGATGAACGGTGTGAAGGCCTCGACACATTGTTGCTCCCGATCAGCGCCCATAGCAAAAAGAATAGTTCTTTTTTTTTGTCGTGCGGCGTCTTCTGTCGCTCGGCGTCTTCTGTCGCTGGCAGAGACATTGTTTGACGCCCTCGCTGGCCTGCACCTGCTGCGCGGGGCGGCATTTACTTGAGGGCACTTCGATTAATTCGCGAAATCGGGCCTTGTTATGGCTTTGATAGCTGATAATAAATATGCCTCCTCCGCAGAATTTGTGGGTGAAGACTTGCCGATTCGTACCTGGATTGGGAATAAAAACAATTTTTTTCTAAGCCTTGTTGTTGATCCCTTTTCATCGCGAACATTAAGGGCAACCCGGCGGAGTGCGGGCAGCCGGCGGGTTGGTGTGAGAAACCGGCGGGATGATCAGGGACGAGCATTCCACGGGTTTTCCACACGGTCGCCGGTACGGCGAAATCCCCGAGCTGTCCACACGGAGTCCGGCCACATGTTTGGGTCCGAGGTGCTAGGCAGGTAGGTCAGCTCAGCTCGGAACAGGCAGAGGTATCGCTCGGAACCCAGGCTCGTTAACGGCGGCGAAACGCTCCCGCCTCAGCCATGATCTTCCGCTTCGCGTCCCAGAGCATATTTTTTCATCCGGTAGCGCATGGCCATGCGGGTCACGCCGAGCTGGCGGGCTGCTTCCGATACATTGTGGTCACAGCGTTGCAAAGCCTTTTCGATCAGCCGCCGTTCGGCTTGATCGAGCGTCATGTGCTCCCACGGCTCATTGGGAACAGCGGCAGCTTCCGGTGCCGATCGCGGTAACATGAGTGATTCCTGGGTGATCTCTCCGTTGCTGGATAACAGCGCGGCGCGCTCGATGAGGTGTTTGATTTCGCGCACGTTGCCCGGCCAAGAATAACGCAATAGCGCATCACGGGCGGATCTCGAGAGGAACAAGCTTCCTAAGCCGTAGCGCTTCGCGGTCTTCTGGACAAAATAATTAGCCAATAAAATCACATCCTGACCGCGCCTATGCAGCGGCGGGAGATGCAGGCTCATGACGTTCAGGCGGAAGTAAAGATCGGAACGCAGCTGTCCGCACCGCACCATGTCCTGCGGATCGCGGTTGGTGGCCGCGATAAACCACGCTGCGACGGGCCTTTCTCGGTTGCTTCCTAAGGCTCGCACGCTGCGCCTCTCCAATACGGCCAAGAGCTTGGCTTGCAATTCCAGAGGCAGCTCCGCGATTTCGTCCAGAAATAACACCCCGTCCTCGGCCGCCTCGATGAGGCCGGTGCGGGCGCTATGGGCATGGGTAAAAGCCCCTTTCTCATGCCCGAATAACTCAGCTTCGATCAAATCCTTAGGCAAGGCCGCGCAATCCACTTGAACGAACGGCCGCTCAGCCCGCCCGCTGGCCCGATGCAAGAGGCGCGCGACCACGTCTTTCCCCGTGCCGGTCTCTCCCAACAGAAGCACGGTCGGCGGAATGGCTTGTAGCGATCCACACAAGCCGGCGATGCGGTTTATTTGAGTTCGGATCTGCGCTATCTCAGGGGCTGCACCCAGAAGCTCCACCTCTGAAACCGCATGTTGTTCACGGGTGCGGGAGTATTCCAGTTGTTGGGCAAGCTTTTTCTTGTTCAGGATCCGCTCGACCGCAGCCAGAAGCTCGTCCAGATCGATGGGTTTTTTAAGATAATCCTCCGCCTTAAGCTTCATCGCCGCCACGGCATCTTCAAGCTCGGCATAAGCGGAGAACATCAGCACCGAGATCAAGGCGCTGGAGCGTTCGCGTAAGTCCGACAGCAGATCTAGCCCCGAGCCATCGGGCAGCCGCATGTCCAGCAACACCAGGTCCGGGACGCGCGCTTCCACCGCCCGCCTTGCGCTTGCTAAATCGGGGGCCAGTTGGCTGTCGTAGCCGGCGCGTGCCAAACGCTTGGAGACAGCCTTGGCGAACAGCTCCTCATCTTCCACGATGAGTATGTGTGGCTTGATGGATGTTTGCCCAGGTTGGGCCGCGTCCGGAACATACTCCATCAGGGTTCTCCCTTGGGACGGGCTTCGACCAGGACCCGGTTGCCACCGCCCGAGCGCTGCATAAACTGCAATTCCCAACCATGCGCTTTGAAGATCTTGTAGGCTACTGGGATCCCCAACCCGGTGCCAAAGCGCTTGCTAGACGGACCGGGCGTGAGATCAGAGGGTTGGGGTTGGAATGGCATTCCCGGCCCTTCGTCTTCGATCTCGATCTCCAGCAGCGCGGCATCGCTTTGGCGTAAACTTAACACGATCTGACCCGAGGGCGGGGAAGCATCCACGGCATTTGACAGTAATCCGTAAAAGGCCTGTTCGGTCAGATCGACATCCATTAACAGCCCGTGTTCCAACTCCCACCCCTGTTTTTCGATGCGCAAGCGCTTTTGCTCGAGCTTAGGGCGGAGCAAATCGAGGACGGCGTCTAGCACGGCTCGCGGATCTTTGCGCACGAAGTGCGGTTGCAGTGGATGCAGGTAAGACACCAATGCGTTGATCCAACGGCCCAAACGATCGACGGTTTGGATCAGATCGTGTTTGATTTCGCTTATTTCTTTTGGACCCTCCGCATGTTCTAGGAGTTGCGCGCTGGCGCGCATGCTGGCTAAAGGATTGCGCACGTTGTGGGCGACGACGGGCACTAAAGATCCCAAGGCCGCTTGTTTTTCCTTTTCCACCAAGGCATCCCGGCTTTGCGCCAGATCTTTGGCCATCTGATTGAGCGCTTCAGCCAAGTTGGCTACCTCGGCGGCGCCACATACCGCAACCTGATAGCGCAGATTCCCCTCCCGGATCTGCCTCGCTCCCTCGATTAAATCCGCCATCGGACGCACGAATCCCTGCTGTACGCTGCGGCGCGATGTGAGTAACAGCGCGGCCGCTAATAAAACCGGTACCGGCATGAGCAATGGTGCCAAACGCGACCAGAGCTCGCGCCTCTGGTGCAGTTTGGCATGTTTTGCCTCCAACATTTCGTCCAGCCCAGCGAACGCCTTCTCGAAACCACCGACCATTTGCTTCTCATAAGACGGATTCAAGATCCTCATCCGAACCGTGCGATTGATAACATAGGGATCGGCAAAAATGGCGTTCATATCTTTTTGGATCACGCGGTAGGCGAGTTGCAGCTCTTGGATCGCCATCCCCTCGTTGCGGGTCTGGCTGTTTTGCCGCAGCGTGTTGAATTGCTTGTCGATGCGCCGCGAATAGCGCCTGTATAAGCGCATAGCAGCCGGATCCTCCATTAAGCGCGCCAAGGTGACTTCTTTGATCTGACGGAATAAATCGCTACGGATCCGCTGCGCGGTGTAAGCCAGCTCGTTCAGGCGAACGGATTCGTCGGACGTTTCCTGCCAGAAATACGCCCAGGCATACCCCAAGGCCCCGGTGACAATGATTAAAAACAATAATGCGAGCTCGTGCGCGAGTAACAAGCGTCTGAGCGAACGCGCGGTGTTGGCGGATGACACGGGCTTATTGCTCGATCATTCTAAAGGTATAGTTGGGGAAAAATCCTCCTTGCTCAAGTTTCCTCGCGGCGCTGGCGATCGAGCACGGCTTAACGCCTTATTCCACCGACGGCGATTTCGCCCGGTTTCCGGGTCTTCCGCTGGCCAAATCCCCTATCGTCTGAACTTTCAACAAGGTCATCGCGGATAGTGCAGCAGATGCCGCCGGGTACGGTCTGTAGGTACCCGTTTAATCCGGGGACAGGGGTAACAGTTTGTTCATACTACTGTGGGCGCCTGAATCGGTCGAGGAGGTGCCCCAATGCCTTTGGAGTCAAATGTCACCCATGGACCAGAAAACGCAATTCATTGCCGAGTATCGTGCTTAACAGAAGTGTTTGGCGGAGAGGGAGGGATTCGAACCCTCGATACGGTTTCACCGTATACACGAGTTCCAGTCGTGCTCCTTAAACCACTCGGACACCTCTCCGTCGAGCGCTTATTATATAGAAACACACTGTCCTCCGTTCATTCGCGCCCCCCTAACTAAGTCCGAAAGCATCTACCGTGGCGCCTTATGGGCGAGCCGAGCGCTCGGCGAGGTAACGCCGCCAGCTGCCCGAGGAGGCTCGCAGGGTCGCGCAGGGGGCCGGTGACAAGGTGCAAAAGCAGCGCGATGGCGAGGTAATTGAAAAGCAGACTCGCAATAGTCTCGTTGACGCCACGGAACTGCCGCAGTGCCCCGACCAGCGCCACCCACACGCCGCCCGGCGCTATTGCGTCGGCCATCATGGCGACGGTGCCGACCCAAGGGGGAGCGCCATTGACGGCGAGCGCCGCGAGCGTAGCCGCCAGGCCACCGATAACCAACGCCCCCCCCATCACAATAAACCCAAGGCGTGCCGGCAACGCGGTACACAAGGCTGTGAGCATGAGCTTCAGATCACGCTAAATACAGCGCCCAAGAATTCCAAGGCCTCGATATAGAGGCCTGGCCGCTGCGCTTCCCGTGGCCCGGCGATGTTGAGCACTCGTATGCCATCCTCGGCCAACCAATCCACTACCACCTTTGCCGAAGGTGGGTCATCCAAGTCGATGATCAGACATGGCTTACCCCACTGGGACGCAACCCTCAGCGTCAGTGCGGTACCTCCTTCGATCGCTCCGCGCTTGAGGATGAGCGTGCCGTCCGCATCCCGTACGTTCCACTCCGTACGCTGGGCGTAATCGGCGGATGGCGTTTCGCTAAGGGGATATTGCTCTGGGATGGCGCCATCTTCGGCGCGCCTTCCTCTGGGACACCAGCCGCCGATGGCTATTTTCGCTGCGCGTGCGGCATCGAGCGCAGCCCTGTCCACTCCGGTTTGGCCCCCCGACAGAACCTTCTCGATCATGCATTGAACACTTTACTTGCAGAACATGTCTAACTTTAAGAGTTTGTAAGCTACAAAGGGATAAACCATGAATTTGTTTGACATCATTTTCGCCGGAACTGGGCTCATCATGGGCTGGGGACTATCCCGATTTATACCTACAACTCGCCCACTGTTGCTGCTGGTGACAGTTTGGATAATTGCTGCCGTATTGGGATCGCTGATGCTCTTTTAACTTTACTTCGATTAATTCGAAGCGCCGGTGGGAATTACGCTGTCAGGCTGAACACACATTGACAGGGTAGGTGACAAAACGTACGATGGCGCAGCTTTTTCAATGGGTCGCAGAGCAGAGTTGTGAAAACATATACGGCTAAGCCGTCCGATATCAAGCACGAATGGCATCTCATCGATGCGAAAGATAAAGTGCTGGGGCGCATCGCGACCGAGATAGCGACACGGTTGCGTGGTAAACATAAGCCCGAATATACCCCTCACATGGACACTGGGGATTACCTGGTAGTCATTAACGCCGAAAAGATTCGGGTGACGGGCAGGAAAGCCTCGCAGAAAGTATACTACCGACATTCCGGTTATCCCGGCGGGTTGAAATCCATCACCTTCGAAAAGTTGATCCAACGGGCGCCGCATCGAGCCATCGAGCTGGCGGTGAAAGGGATGTTGCCTCGGGGCCCTCTGGGGAGAGCAATGTTTCGCAAATTACGCGTATACGCCGGTCCCGAGCATAAACACGAGGCGCAACAACCGAGAGTGTTAGAAATTTAACAATGGCTGTTCAAGTTTGTTTTAGCACTGGGCGGCGAAAAAGCAGCAGGGCTCGAGTTTTTCTGAAAAAGGGCAGTGGGGCGATAACGGTAAACCATCGGGGACTCGATGATTATTTTGGGAGAGAAACCGCCCGCATGGTCGTACGGCAGCCCCTGGAGACCAGCGGTTTGGGTGCAGAGATAGATATTATCGCCGCCGTCAGCGGGGGCGGGATCTCGGGGCAGGCCGGCGCAATTCGACTGGGCATTACACGCGCCCTTATCGAGTATGATGCGGGCTTACGCGCACGCTTGCGAAGCGCCGGTTTTGTAACGCGCGATGCGCGCGAGGTGGAGCGAAAAAAGGTCGGATTGCACAAGGCGCGCAAACGCCCGCAGTTCTCCAAACGGTAGTTTCGTTTCAGATCACGCGCTACCGCCGCTTGACCCTGGATCTTTAATCGGTAGGGCTTTTGTCCGATCCCCAGCGTTGGGGGATCGTCTAGTGGTAGGACAGCGGACTCTGACTCCGCCAGCCCAGGTTCGAATCCTGGTCCCCCAGCCAAATAAAACAAAGAGTTAGAGAAATCTATCAGCCAGAAAAGCTCCTCGTGATCCAAATTTGATCCAAATTGTAGCGCTTCCTGTGTTATCGTAGACTTTCTCAGAGTTTCATTCGCAGGGAGTTGGTTACATGGCTAACATCGTCAAGAGAACTGGGCGCGATGGCGAAATAACCTATCTCGTTCGGGTGCGGTTAAAGAGCAAGACGGCTTCCGCCACCTTCAGGCGCAAGACAGACGCGAAGCATTGGGCTGAAAAGACCGAGGCGGCCATCCTGGAGCGCCGATTCTTCCAAAGGGCCGAGGCCGAGCGGCGAACCCTTGGGGAAGCCATTGAGCGCTACGAGCAGACACACCTCAGCGCTTTGAGGAGCGCCAGGAGCAGGCGCCAGCATCTTGCTTGGTGGAACGAGCGCTTAGGGGGATCCCTTCTAGCTGATATCACCCCGGCTGTTATCACGGAATATCGTGACAAGCTTGCGGCCGGGAAAGTGCGCCAGGGCAAGTTAAGAGGCCCTGGAACGGTAAACCGCTATCTCGCGGCGCTGTCCCACGTGCTCACCTTCGCCGCGCGCGAATGGCATTGGATTGAGCGAAACCCCTGCGAGCAGGTATCCATTCTCAAAGAGCCGCGAGGCCGGGTGCGCTATCTCACGGACGAGGAACGCGAACGTCTACTTGCCGAGTGTAAAGCTCACAGTGATGAACTCTACCTGATCGTGCTGCTCGCCTTAGCCACCGGCGGCAGGCGCGGGGAGATCTTGGGGCTGAAGTGGCACGATGTGGACCTGAAGCGCGGGCATGTCGTGTTTCAGGAAACCAAGAACGGGGAGCGCCGGGGCTTGCCTATTCGCGGACAGACATTAGAACTCCTACGCGCCAAGGTGCGGCGCATCGATACCGATCTGCTTTTCCCGTCGCGAAAGGATCCAGCTAAGCCGATTAACGTTCAGCACGTTTTTGACAACGCATTACAGCGCGCCGGGATCGGGGATTTTCGCTTCCATGACCTGCGTCATAGCTGCGCATCCTATTTGGCTATGAACGGCGCCAGCTTGGCCGAGATCGCGGCGGTGCTGGGTCACCGTACCCTGGAGATGGTCAAGAGATATTCCCACTTGAGTGATCAGCACCTAGGCGATGTCCTGACGCGGATGAACGAACGGCTGTTCCCATGAATGCGATCCCTTTCGATACCTACGCCTACGTGAAGAAGCTAAAAGCCGCGGGGTTCACGGAGGAGCAGGCCGAAGCGCAAGCCGAAGCTTTGGCGAGCGTGGTTGATGCCAATCTCGCTACTAAGCACGATATCGCCGCGCTGAGGGGGGATATAGAAGTGCTGCGGGCCGAGTTGATGCGCTGCATCTCCGAGGCCAAGAGCAGCACCGTGAAATGGGTGGCGGGCCTGCTGCTCGCCCAGGCGGCGGTTATCACCACCTTGGAGAAACTTATAAACTGACGAACCGAGCGGGCTAGGCTGATCCCCGAACGCCTGGACCCTGTGCGCCAGGCTGCCCGCTTGTTTTATCCGCACAGCCCTGCACAGGGGGGATATCGTTGACGTTTCTAGACCGCAACAAGCCCGAAGACTTAACGGTTGAGGAGCGGGTCAAGTACGGGCGGTTTCCTCAGGTGTGGAACCTCCATGACCTAGCGGAACTCATTGGGCTAAAAGAACAATCCCAAAGAGACTTTTTCCCCGACCTGTACGACGCATGCGAGCGTGGGGAGCTGCGCTACACGACAAAAACGCGCGTATCCGGAGGCAACGGCGCCATTTTCGTTATCTCGATCTACGACTACTACTACACGGTGTCGTGGACCGACTTTGTTGCCTTTTTCCCGGAGGCGAAGAAGTGGAAGCCCGACCAAAGCGAGACCAGCAATGACAAGAAAGTGGACGCGCGGCGCGCCGATGCCGCACGCAAGGGGTACGAGGCGGGACACATAAATCCAGACATGACCAGGGACCAAATTCATACGAAGCTTCGAGATCTGTACCCTCAGTTTTTCAGTATCACTAAGAGCACTTTTGATCGCTGGTGGGACAACCCCGAGTACCGGCCGTTTTCCATCCCTAGAGGCCGAAGACCAGGCCGATAAGAACTACTGTATATATAAATACCCACAAAAAAACTGTGGGTATTTATTATCGGTATTTCAGTATTTAATTTCTCGCTCTTACGCTTTACGCTTTCCGTTAACGCGGCTTTGCGTGCCGTGCTGTTTGTTTTCGGAGGTGTTCATGTACGAATTGATCCCTGCTCGCCGGTGGATCAAGGCCGGGCAATGCCCCGTCAGTTTTTACCATCTGGTGTTCAAGGAGAAAAAACAGATGGTGGAGTTTGGCGCCATCGTGCCGTACGGGGATCGCTGGCTGGTCAACCCACCGAGGTTCCATGGCTATCTCCGCCACCGGACAAAGGTTAGGTGAGAGAGGGTAAGCGGTGAGGAGAGCTGTCGAGGTGGGCCGGTGGGCGCGGAGATCACCGAGGTCCGACCCACCAGGCCAATGACGAGCCGACAGAACTATTGTAGCCCGGGCGGCCGGCGATCGGTAGCCCCTCGGTGCCGGCAATGCGGCGGGCCGAGCCTGGAGACCTCGGGGGACCTCTGTCCGACCTGCTCGCGTAAGCTGTTCCTTGAACGAGCGATCCTGCGCTGGCGGCGGCTGCTGGGGTTTTGGGCGTGATGGGTGAGTCGGCTGCTCACTGCCGCAGTGCGGGGCGCCGCTGCCTCCTTCGTACACCGTTTTTTACCAACTACACAAGTGGGTTGCCAGCCTCTCGCTCAAAGGCGTCGAGAAAGGGGTGCTTAGGGTCTTGGCGGATCATGCCGATTGGACCGATTACACCTGCTACCCGTCCGCCGATTGCATCGCTCACATCAGCGGTTTTTGCAAGTGGGCTGTGCAGCGTGCGATCCGGCGCCTTATCGAGCAGGAGGTGATCGAATGCGAGTTTAGTGCTGGCCGCAACCCGAACCGCTACCGACTGCGCGTTAACAGTGTGCCAGACACACCGTTCAGAACAGCCAACAGTGTGCCAGACACACCGTTTGGTGTGGCCAACCGTTTGTTAGACACTCGCCAACCGTGTGTCTCGCACATCCCCAACCGTGTGTTAGACACACCCGAACAAGATAATTTAACAAGAAATACTAACAAGAATGCGCAGCGCCAGCGCGCCGCGGCGCGCGTGTGTGCTTTTGATATTTTTTATGGGGCTTACCCCAAAAAAAGAGACAGGGCAGATCGTGGTGGACCTGTTAGCCGGTTCTGGCACAACCATCGATATCGCCAAGGCGACTTCGCGCAAGTGCGCCTGCCAGCGGTGGTATCCATCGACCAGCACGCCATCTCGCGCGATAGTGATTGGGGGAAGGTTATCAAGCTGAGATCCTGCGCGAATCCTATCGGCGAAACGCGTTTAGCGTGTTCCACTACAGATCCGACAATGTGATACCAAGCCACATTGAAGGCATCCAGATCCATCTCGGCCAATTCATTAGGATGGGACGAGTAACGGCCGGCGGCCTGCTTCCAGTAAGGCGGATCTAGAAGTAATCGACCACGCCACACAGATGCTCGCGCCGTTCCTTGATGTTGATCCGATACTTCCATCTTTGGGCTGGCGCATTGAGCGCCGCGTAATTGTGCCGTATCAAACGAAACCTCACGTCCTCTTCTACGTCTACCGCAGAGTGGGTGGTGATGTGGTTAATTATGAGGCCATCAAGGCGATGAAATTCGCGACCTCGCAACCCCTTTCGGACGGGAGCCGGCCTGCAGGCGTTCGCGCCGGGGTGAGGCTACCCCTTCACCTGGGTTCAATGCCGTCTTGAACACCTTCGAGCTCGTCGAACGAGCGGAATGGTTCCTTCGTGGCTGCTTTGAGGCGTTCGCCGGCGTCGCTGAGCGCGCGGCAAGCCTCGTTTCGCAAACCGCGAGCCTCGGTTATCGGGACCTGCGCGAGTCGGGCAATGTCGAGCAGGACGCAGATCTGGTATACGGCTGAAAAAAATGTATCCTTTTTACGTTTAGGCACCAGACCACAACAAGAAATAGCCGATGCGGTTTCTCTGTCCTTTGCTCGCCTCTGTCCTGATGTCCTACCTGGCTAATAAAGGGAGCTCCGGGCGAGGCCGCGCATAAAGCCCGGAAACAGGACGCGGTGGAGCAGCCGAAGGTCTGGCAAGGCAAGTTTGCCGATGGGACGCCGCTCACCCAGACGAGACTCAAAGAGCTGCTCACTGCGCACAAGCGGTGGTGGCTGCAGATCGCCGAGAAAAAGCTCCGAGAAGCAACGTACAAAGGGAGTGTGAAAGCAGAGGATCGTGAGGCGTGGGTCAGCAGCCTAGTGGCCTCCGACTGGGAAGCGGATCAAGGCAGGCTCGTCCTTGAGGGAGCGAGTCTAGTCGGCGTCAACCTGCAAGGGGCGCAGCTTTCATACTTCAACCTGCGAACGTCGATGCTTTTAGACGCCAACCTGAAACGGGCGGTGCTTTTGGACGCAAACCTGAAACTGGCGGTGCTTTGGGACGCCAATCTGCAAGGGGCGGTGCTTTGGCTCGCCAATCTGCAAGAGACGCAGCTTTCGGGCGCCAACCTGGAAGGGGCGGTGCTTTGGGACGCCAATCTGCAAGGGGCGCTATACCAGCCGGATTCTGCTCCGGACATCCATAGCTTAGCGAAAGCTAGGCATCTGGAGACGATGCGGTTCGCGAGCTCCCCGGACGCCTTGGAGGATCTGCGCCGGGAATTCAAAAACCGGGGTTATACCAAACAAGAACGCCAGATCACCCACGCACTAAAGCGATCCGAGCATGAGAACGCGTGGAGAGACGGCGAATATATCGACTCCGTGTTCAAGTATGTGTTTTTCTACCTACCGGTGGGCTACGGACTTTATCCGGGACGGGCGCTGTGGATCCTAGCGGTATTGGTCGGGGCTTTCACGTTACCCTATGCCATAGCGATTGGCCGGCCATCGCAAAAGTCTCACATCTATCGCTTCTGGCCGGAAAGGCGTATCGACGCGACCGGGAACACAGCGCAGGTCGCAGACTCGGTAAAAATCGAGCGGCTGGATGCGAGAAGTTGGCGCATCTTTAGCTATGCGCTCTACTTCAGTCTCCTTTCCGCCTTCCACATCGGGCGGCGGGAGCTGAACGTAGGCAACTGGATCGCTCGCCTCCAACTGCACCCGTATACCCTGCAAGCCACCGGCTGGGTGCGAACGGTTTCGGGGTTTCAGTCCCTCATCAGCGTCTACTTGCTCGCACTGTGGGCGCTCAGCTATTTTGGCCGGCCCTTCGAGTAGGGTTTCTTTGATCCGTACAAGGGTATGGGGGGTCTAAAAAGCTACCGTGAGGATAGGGGCTTGTCTTGTCTTGCGTCTTGAAGATATTCCAAATCCATGGGGGATAGGGGGATAGGGGGTATAGAAATGTACACCGATCGCCGGGGGAGCGGGCACGCCGTGCCGTTTTTTTACCCGCGAAATTGGGAATTTTTATCCTTAACCGCTGCGTGGATCGTAATATCAAGGGGTTAGAAATATGAAAGGCCGGAAACCACTACCTGAAAACGTGAAATTACTGCGTGGAACCGGGGGTAAAAAGGCAAAAGATGGTGTTGAAATCGGCTCTGCTCGCCTGTTGTATGCCCCAAAGGATTTAACCTTCGAGGCGAAGCGAGCGTGGCCGCAATTCGCTAAGCCGCTGGCCGAGGCGGGGATCACCACCGCGCTTGATGCAGCGGCGTTGAGGCTCTTGGTTGAGACTTATTCGACCTGGCTAAAGGCGAACGAAGCGATCCAGCGCGAGGGCATGACCTATGAGGCGAACGGTATTCAGCGGGTGAGCCCTTGGATCCGAATTCAGGCGAGCTCCGGCGAGCTCATGCTACGCCTGCTCAGTGAATTCGGCATGACCCC
>JBOIEE010000045.1:0-4474 GCA_050740975.1 Gammaproteobacteria bacterium
TGCTATGGATATGTTGCAGCGGGCAAAAGCGGCCATGGTGCCGCCGTTCCAAGTCTCCGTTTTCGCCGATCCGAGCGGGGCGATCACCACAGCGGCGGCGCTGGTGGCCGGTGTTGAGCATTGGATCGGACGGATGGGAAATGGGGGCTTGAGCGCTAGGAACGTCCAAATTTTAGGCGGCACCGGCCCGGTCGGGATTTGTGCTGGGATCCTCGGATCCCAAGCCGGGGCGCAGGTCTATCTGGTGAGCCACCGCGGCCTGGAGGTCGGCGAAGAGGTGGCGCGGGAATACAACGCGCGCTACGGAGCCAATATGGGGGGAGGCGACAGTAGCAGCGACGCGGCGCTCGAGGCCTGTTTGGCCCAGGCCGATGTGGTGCTGGGGGTAGCCAAGGCTGGGGTTCGGGTGCTCAGCACCCTACAACTGCAGAAAGCCAAACGGCTCTTGGTCGCTGCCGACGTGAACGCCGTCCCGCCTCCGGGCATAGAAGGCGTGGAAGTGCGCGACAACGGTAAAGTTCTGGAGGAGACTCCGTCCAAGGCCTTAAGCCTGGGGGCTTTGGCCATAGGGGACGTCAAGTACAAGGTCCATTATCAACTGTTTAAGCTGATGACCGGAAACGATGGGCCGGTTTATTTGGATCACCTAAAAGCGTTCGAGGTCGCACGCAACATCCTTGCCCGATAGCCCATTCTTGGTGGTGGCCCTATCCGCGCGGGCCTTGGCACAGTCTGCGCGGCACGCGGGGGTGAGCGTACACACCGTTGATCTGTTTGCCGATCTCGACACGCGTGCCTGTACGAAATCCGCTTGCGCTGTGGCCGCAGCGGAGGGCGGTTTTAACCGCGTTGCACTGATCGAGGCCTTGCAAGCGGTAGATGGCGATCAGAGAATGGGTCTGGTAGTAGGGAGCGGTTTTGAAGGGCACCCAGACCTTCTGGAGACGCTCATCGCGCAGCGGCGTTTCTACGGTAATCCACCGGAGGTAATGCAAAAGGTCAAAGACCGGAAGTTTTTTTTCCCTTTGCTCGAGCGCTTGGGCCTACCCTATCCTACTGTGATTGCCGATAGTAATGGTGAAACGGCCCCGCTACTGGTAAAGGGCGGCGGTGGTTGCGGCGGAACGCATATCCGCTGGTACGCCCGAGGCGCCGCGCTTCCCAAGGGACATTACTTGCAGCGCTACGTAAGTGGGCGTAGCCTTTCTGCGTTGTTTCTGGCGAACGGGGACGGCGCTGAGATCATCGGCTTTAGCGAGACCTGGTGTGCCGGCGGCGAAGCCACTCCGTTTCGCTATGGTGGGGCGGTAAGCCTCTCGGAACCGCCAGACCCAGTGCGCCGGGAGCTAAGCCGTACAGTGGCTTCCCTAACAAAGGCCGTGGGATTAAAAGGATTGTGCGGGATCGATGTGATTGTGGACAGAGAAGCTCGGGTATGGGTGTTGGAGGTCAATCCACGGCCGCCGGCTACCTTTGAGCTTCACCAGCAGGATGGATCCTTGTTTATGCGGCATGTACGCAGTTGCATGGGGGGATCCCCAGCCGCGATGCTGCAAGAACCCCGCCTGGGCGCACGCGCCGCGGCGGTTTCCTATGCCGAACAGCCTACCTGGGTCCCTACTTCTTGGCATTGGCCTAGCTGGAGCGCTGACCGCACCCCGCCGGCGACGTGGATCGGCAGTGGAACGCCCATCTGCACGGTTTTTGGGCAAGCAACCAGCTCCTGGGCCGCCAAGCGTTTGGCCTTACGGCGCGTACGCCGGGTGGCTTCGGCGCTGGGCGCGCGAACCTGACCGCGCTTGTTCAAGATGGCGTGCAAACCAGCGCAAAAAATAACGAGGACGATAACGATGAACGTAAAGTTTGCTGAAAGCAGTAGATTCGCTAACGAGTTGCCTAGTGTGAACGCGTTGAGCGCACCGCTGGTGCGCCAACTAATCGATGATGCTCTTACCCTGCGCCTTAAGCTGCGCAAGCTTGCAAACGGCACGCGCGTGATCGACGCAGGCATCGATGCCACCGGCGGACTGGAAGCCGGCCGGAAAATCGCCGAAATCTGTTTAGGCGGATTGGGGCGGGTGAGCTTTCGCGCCGCCGAGCGCTTCAAAAAATGGACTTGGCATATCGAGGTGCAGGCCACTAACCCGGTCATCGCCTGCCTGGGCAGCCAATACGCGGGTTGGAGCTTGAGTCACGGTGAGGGTAAGGGCTCGTTTCACGCCATGGGTTCCGGCCCGGCGCGGGCGATGGGCAGCAGCGAGGAGTTGTTTGAAGAGTTGGGTTACCACGATCAGAATGAGAGCGCCTGCTTGGTGCTCGAAGTCTCGCAACTCCCTCCGCTGGAGGTGGCCGAAAAGGTGGCCGCCAAGTGCGGAATCGAGCCCTCTGATCTGACTCTAATCCTCACCCCGACGACGAGTTTGGCGGGTAGCGTGCAGGTGGTTGCCCGTTGCCTCGAAGTGGCTTTGCATAAGGTACATACCTTAGGGTTTCCCCTAGAGCAGGTGGCTGACGGCCTGGCCTCGGCGCCCGTGTGCCCCCCTTCCAAGGATTTCATCACCGCCATGGGCAGGACCAACGATGCCATACTTTTCGGGGGTGAGGCGCATTTGTTCGTGCAGGCCGATGATCTGGAAGCACAGGACTTAGCAGAACGGCTGCCCAGCAGCGCCTCTCGAGATTATGGAAGGCCTTTCGCTCAGGTGTTTAAGGACTATGGTTATGACTTCTATAAAATAGATCCGATGCTGTTTAGTCCGGCACAAGTCGCGGTCACTTCGCTCGAGACAGGGCACACCTTTCACGCCGGCGCCATGGACGAACAGTTGCTCGAGAAGTCATTTGCTTGACACGGCATTTGCTTCGGCAAAGATAGCCGTTGTCACCGACGATCCCGGGTGGCATGGCCGCGAGTTGCAGGAAGCTTTCGCGGCCAGGGGATTCCTAAGCTGTTTTCTTTCCCTGATCCAATGTCGTCTTGATCTGAGCCATCGTTTGGCCCGCATCATCCTGCCTGGGTTCGAAGAAACGCTACCGCTCGGCGTTTTCGTGCGCGGCGTACCGGGAGGAACGCTAGAGCAAGTCATCCACAGGTTGGACGTATTGCACTGGCTGCGTGAAGCTGGGGTGGTCGTGTATAACGATGGCCGCAGCATAGAGCGCACGGTGGACAAGGCCATGACCAGCTTCTTACTGAAACGCGCGGGCGTTCCGATCCCTGAGACCTGGGTGTCCGAGTCCGAGCACCATGCACGCGCGCTATTGATGAGCGAATTGAGCCAAGGGGGGCGGCTGGTGATAAAACCTTTGTTCGGCTCTCAAGGTGAGCGCGTCGCCTTGTTGCAGCGGCCGGGGGACTTACCGGATCCGGCCGCCTATGGAGGGGTGTATTACCTGCAACGCTTCGTGCCGGCGGAGCCGGGCGCGGACTGCCGGGATTGGAGGGTATTTATCATCGGTGGGCGAGCGCAGGCCGCCATGATCCGGCGCAGCCGCCATTGGGTAACTAATCGCGCCCGCGGGGGCATTTGTGAGCTTGCGCCTCTGGACTTTGAGTTGGTGGGACTTGCGGAAGCGGCGGCTCGCGCCTTGGATATCGATTACGCCGGAGTGGATCTGCTACGCGACAAGCAGGGGCGCTACCTGGTGACGGAAGTCAATAGCGTACCGGCGTGGCGTGGCTTGCAGGAGGTTTGCCCCTTTCGCATCGCTGAGCGCCTTGCCGAGCGTTTTCTCGCGCAAGTGACCGGCGTGCTGCGCGAGTGTGCGAAATCGCATCTAGGTGCAAAGAGCAAGGAGGTGTTGCTCTGACTCCCGATCTGGGCCCTGCGATCGCAAGAATCATCCAGCGCTGTTGCCGCTTGGATGTGCAAGCGTTGAAACCCGGTAACGTCAGCGTGTGCTCGCCGGGTCATGGGATGAGGGCCGAGGACTTCATCGAGAGTGCCGACGCCATAGCGCCGATCCTTGGGATCCCTGGATTGAGCGTGGGAGAGCGTGTTCTCTATTGTGTTGAGGCTACCCATGCGCGTGTCGGTTGCAATACCAACTTGGGTATCATCTTGCTATCGGCGCCGCTGGTAAGCGCGGTTTTTATCGAAACTCAAGCGCAAGAACTGCGTCAGCGCTTAAACGTCGTTTTGCGAGGGCTCGACCAGAACGATGCCCAGCGGGCATTCGAGGCGATCCGCTTGGCGGCGCCGGCGGGCATTGGACGAGTTATCCACCACGACGTAAGGCATAACCCGACGGTGGGTCTGATCGAGGCCATGCGTGCGGCCCAAGCATGGGATCGCATCGCGTATCAGTATGCCCATGGGTTCCGGGATGTGTTTGATACCGGGGTAGCGGAGCTGAAGCGCTGTTTAAAACGCTGGGATCCGTATCCAGACCCCATGATATGGGCGACGGTCGGTTGCTTTCTTCGCTTTATGGCGACGATCCCAGATACCCATATCCGGCGCAAATTCGGCTT
>JBOIEE010000046.1:0-3406 GCA_050740975.1 Gammaproteobacteria bacterium
GCCGTAGAGTTCCTCGCGGCGCGATCCCTGGAGCCAGGAGAGGACGAAGCCTACTTGGCTCCCAACCCAGCGGGCGAAGTCGGGGATCTCTACGAGCATTGCTGCCGCGCCTTGGATCGCTCGCTCACCCGCGGAGCGCACGGGCTGCCGCTTATGGGTACCGGGGATTGGAACGACGGCATGAACCGCGTGGGGCGGGCCGGGTACGGGGAGAGCGTTTGGTTGGGCTTTTTCCTGTATGCAATTCTCGGTGACTTCATCCCCCTCTGCACGCACCGAGGCGATGGCAGGCGCTTGGAGCGTTATCGGCGTTATCACCAAGGGCTGGTCGAGGTGCTCAATCAGGCCGGTTGGGACGGAAGCTGGTACCGCCGAGCCTATTATGATGACGGCACGCCGCTCGGATCGGCAAAGGGGGATGAATGCCGCATCGATGCCATAGCGCAAGCCTGGTCGGTGATCTCGCAGGCGGCGCCGCCCGAGCGGGCACAGAGGGCGATGGATGCGGTCGAGCGGTTTTTGATCTCGGAGGCCGACGGCATCATTCGCCTGCTCGCGCCGCCCTTCGATCGCACGCCCAAAGACCCCGGCTATATCAAGGGTTATGTCCCCGGCGTGCGCGAGAACGGCGGGCAATATACCCACGCGGCACTGTGGGTGGTGCAGGCCATGGCCGGTCTCGGGCGTCGCCATCGGGCGCTCGCCTTGCTTGAGATGCTGAACCCTATCCACCATGCCCGCGACCCCGCGGCGGTGGCGCGCTATAAGGTCGAGCCCTATGTGATCGCGGCCGATATCTACGGCGTAGAACCCCACATCGGGCGGGGTGGCTGGACCTGGTACACCGGCTCGGCCGGATGGATGCTGCGGGTGGCTTTGGAGTCCGTCTTGGGGTTGACGATCGAAAGCGGCCAATGGCTCAAACTGCGCCCTTGCATCCCCGACCACTGGCCGGGGTTCACGCTGCACTATCGCATCAAGAAAACCCAATACGCGATCCGGGTGCGGAATCCCTCTAGCCACGCCGAGCGGGTGGTCTCGGCCACAGTGGACGGCGTAGGCGCCCCGATTGAAGACGGCTGGGCCTGCATCGCTTTGGTCGGTGACGGTAAAGCGCATGAGGTGGAGGTGTTGCTGGGGCCTATTGGCCCGCATTGATTGGGCCTTGCAACTCCTCCGCTAAGCGGCGCTTCCTGCGATCATGGTTGCTCAGTGTGAACGGCTATACTTCAAAGGTAACCATTCGCGGATCAGGTTTCCTAAGCCGGGGTTTGGAAGTCATTAGCTGAGATCTAAAACGTGTTAGGGACCTGAGATCTATTTTGGCGAGCGGTGGCCAAACTTAAGCGTTAGAGGCTACGAAATAGGTTTCAGATCAGGCGCCATGACCCAATGCCCGTCTGCTTGTCCAAAAACTCTGACCAAAGTCGCCAACCTAACGGTGACGGACGCGACGGCGAAAAGTACGACTGTACTCGATGTGGTCCGTTTTTTCTTTCCGCAACGCTTGTGGCCACGCTACCTCACTCTCTAGGGGACGACGAAACCAGGAGAGCGCTGCTAAGCCATGCCGTGCGAAAGATGCAACGGCAGAACCGGCCCCCTTTTCTCGACACCCGTATGGTCGAGGAGATTCTCAATGGATCTCTTCCGTCACCGTTCCAGCAAAGCCGAGAATCTTGTGCTCTGACTTGGAACCCACCTCAAGGGGCCGGGCGAGACCATATGCGTAAACCCCCGCGTCGCACCAATCAATCGTCGGCTCGCGAACTCCCGACGGGTTCCGCTTCGTGCTCGATCACCTGTTTGACACAGGGATCCTGGGTGGCAAACTGTCGAAGAACTCCAACATGCCAGCGGGCGCTCGCGCCACGCTCACGTTCGACGGCTGGCGGTATTTTGACCAGTTGCATCGAGGCGCCGTTACTTCAAGAAAAGCATTCATGGCCATGAAATACGGTGACACTGCTCTGGATCTCGTCGTAGACAAAGCGTTTCGACCCGCGCTAAGGAAGACCGGGTTCACGCTTCAACGGCTAGATGACGTACCGAAGGCTGGCCTTATTGATGACAAGTTAAGGGTTGAGATACGCACCTCGCGGTTTCTCATTGCTGATCTCACCCACGAGAACGGAGGGGCGTACTGGGAGGCCGGGTTCGCTGAGGGACTGGGAAAGCCTGTCATCTACACCTGCGAGAAAAGCAAGTTCGACGCATCGAAGACTCACTTCGACACAAACCATCACCTGACTGCCCTGTGGTCTGCTGACGAGCTTTCAGCCTCGGAGGAAGTCCTAAAAGCAACGATACGCGCAACACTGCACGACGACGCGGTTCTTCAAGATGCCGACCCGGGAACAAGTGAGGCATAAACCGCTGTTCGACACGGACGCGCTGGAACCGGCGTTGCCGCTTCCACCCCACCGGGCAACAGCACGTTAGGATTCGCACCGTGGACACAACGCCCTGGGTCGGACACATTGAAGGAAAGCCGCTCGTATACGATCCCGCCATTCAGCTGGCTGACTGCCCTCATTTGTTCCTATGGGATCCAGAAGATAACGCGATGGCAAAATACATGGCAGATTCAACGATTAAGCCATGCAGCGACTCTGGCGCAACCAGCTGTTATATCGCTGCTTATAAAGCATGGAAGCTCACAAACGGAGCCGATTGGCTAGAGCAAGAAAGGCATTACTATGATTCCCGTCGAGCGGGCGAACAGGCGCAAGAAGGGGAGCGACGAGCAAAAGAACGTCTTGCGAGCCTAAGTCTAGGCGAGCGCCATAGACTGCGTCTAGAAAAGCTAGGCAAACCATATCTGGGCGTGCAGCCAGCCACACGAGCAAGGCAACATCGAGTCACGCATTGCTACGCATGTAAGCGATCTCTGGACAACACCATTGACGTGGAATGTGTCGCATGTGGTTGGATTTTGTGCAGTTGCGGTGCATGCGGGTGTGGTTACTCTGGGTTGTGAAACGAATCCTAACTCTTATGAGGCCCCCGTTTGTCAAGGGCAAAAACAAATCTTTTGACAAGGATGTCACGGAAATGATCGGAGAAATGGACCGATGTCCGACCGCCGTAGTAGATTCGTCCTAAGCCTGTTATCTCGCTAAACGTAGGTCGAAGTTGAACGGCTCAGCCGACGCTGCGGCGATCACTGCTTTGTATTGCGCATGAGCCGGGTTGAAAAGGACGTTTCGTTGCTGCGGCACGAGGGTGCTGGGGACGGCAAGGGCGAGGGAAAGACCGCTCGCGATCCACTCGTCCCCGATCGCCGCCGTGGAGGAGGGCGGAGGATCACCCCGCCAATCGGGGGGAAGTGCGCTGTCGTCCAGCACCATCACACTCTCGTCGTGCAACTCCAGGCTAAACAGGACGTACCGATTCAACACCGCGC
>JBOIEE010000047.1:0-8493 GCA_050740975.1 Gammaproteobacteria bacterium
AGGAGAAACTGCAGGAGCGGGTGGCCAAACTTGCCGGTGGTGTAGCCGTCATTAAGGTCGGCGCCGCGACCGAGGTGGAAATGAAAGAGAAAAAGGCCCGCGTGGAAGATGCGCTGCATTCAACCCGCGCCGCGGTCGAAGAGGGCGTGGTGCCTGGGGGCGGTGTCGCGTTGATCCGAGCCCAAACCGCATTAGCCAAACTGAAGGGCAACAACCACGATCAGACCATCGGGATCAATATCCTACGCCGCGCCATCGAAGAGCCCTTGCGTCAGATTGCACGCAACTCAGGCGACGAACCCTCTGTCGTGTTGAACAAGGTTCAAGAAGGCAAAGACGCGTTTGGCTATAATGCGGCCACCAGTGAATTTGGGGATATGGTCACCATGGGGATCCTAGATCCCACCAAAGTCACCCGGCTTGCACTGCAAAACGCCGCATCGGTGGCAGGTTTGATGTTGACCACGGAAGCAATGGTGGCTGAGTTACCCAAGGAAGAAAAGGCGGCTGGGGCCGGAGCTCCACCGCCCGGAGGAGGCATGGACGACTATTAAGTAAGCTCCTATGCGCAAAAAACCCGCCCACGGCGGGTTTTTTGCGTTAGCACTGTTAGCCAGAATAACAAACCCGCTTTGCCGCGCTGAGACCACTTTCGAAAATCGATGGATTGAGCAGCGTTCTCGGCTTGGTTTCAATACGTCCATGTCGAGGATCAGTCCCTTTTAGGTGGCGCATCGACCAACGCTATAAGCCGCTAATGGGCTTGCAGCCATAATTCCAATATCAACAGCATCCAGAGCATGGAGCCGTAATAGCTTGCATGGTCGTCGGAATGCTGGTGCAGCATGCGCTCGATATAGGCAGGCTGAATATAGCCGCGCTTCTTTAGGCTCCCCATACCGTCATGGACCATTTCTGTAAGGCGTGGCGAGGTCTTCAGCCACTGTCCGAAGGGTAGACCAAAGCCGTGCTTTGCTTTGGTCAACACCTCCCGCGGTAGAAACTCCCGCAAGGCGTCTTTATAAAACGCCCGCAGCTTAAGACCTTTTAGCATCATCCGTGACGGGATACGGGTGGAGAGTGCGACCAGTTCGGTGTCCAGCATCGGATAGCGAACCTCCACGCCACACGATTCGCACATGCGATTGACTTTGCGCAGGTCATTGTCCGCCAGGGTAAACTTCCAATCCAGATAGAGCATGCGCTGTAGGCGGTCGCCGGTTGACGGTCTCGCATAGACTTCCTGGAGCAGGCTCAAAGGTCCCTCCCTGTCCAGGCCATTGAGGAATTCGGCACAGAAGATGTCCTCTAAGCCTGTGCGGTGCAAGAAATTATATGTCTCCATGCGGTTTGGCAATGGGATCTTGGCTTGACTGATATAGCTTCGCAGCTTTTGCAGCGGTTTGAGGTTCGAGGTCTGTAGCAAAGAAAAAGCGAGAGGTTCCAACAGCGTGTTGCGCACGATAGCGGGAATGCACCCGTAAAGATTGAATAGAGTCTGCTTCAGATAGCGCTCATTTCCCGCGAACAGCTCATCCCCTCCGTCGCCTGCGAGTAGCAGCGTGTTCCCTTTTTGGCTCGCCTGCCGGGCACAGTAATAGACCGGAATGGCGGAGGAGTTGCCAAAGGGCTCGTCATAGGCCTTCGCGATCACCGGTATGGCGTCCGCGACGTCCTCGGGCGTGACATAGTATTCATAGGCCTCTAAGCCAAAGTGCCGAGCCGCCGCGCGGGCATATTCCATCTCGTCATAGCCCTGCGCATGAAAACCGATGGAGAACGAGCGGGCCGGAGATTCACAGAGCCGAGACAATAGGCCACAGACGGTGGAGCTATCCAGCCCTCCGCTCAAAAACGCGCCCGCATTGGGGCGGTGAGCACGTCGTGTAGCAGCCTCCAGGGTGTTTAACAATTCAAGCTTAAGGGCGTCTCTGCCCGCCCTCTCGATGTTGCTGAAGCAGGGCTGCCAGTAATAGCCCTTGTCGATGCGCCCGTTCTTGTAATGTACGTACTGGGCGGGCTCCAGTTTGAAAAATTCTTGGTAAATGCTGCCCGGACTTGGAACCGTACTGAAATACAGGTAATGCAGGATCGCCTGTCTGCTCAGGGCTGGGTCCCGATCGCCGTAAGCGCGGATGGAGTCGAGGGTAGAACCAAACACCAGCCCGCCGGAGGTAACCGCGTAGGCCAAAGGGCAGACGCCAAAACGGTCCACAGCCAGCAAAACCTCGCGCTCACGGGCAGCGATAGCACACAGCGCGAAGGCGCCGTCCAAAATGCTCAGTAGCGCTCTACCGCGTTCCCTGTATGCTTGGGCCAAGGCCTTCGCATCACCTTGAATTGCGGCGCGCTTTGCCAGCTCGGGATCCAGCCAGCGCCAGTAGCCCTGTACCCCGATCAGGAGATCCGCTTCCTGTGCCAGCACCGCGGGCGTGTGCAGCCAAGCGGTCCCCATTGCCGCATCAAGATGATGCAGGCTTCGTGCGTGTTGTGCTAGTTGGCCCTGAAGTGCCGCCAGCATGCGGTCAAGAGTGGCCGCTGCGGCTTCGTGTGTTGTCCGCCCCCCAATCCAGCCGCAGATCCCCGCCATACTCTGGCTATAAATATGTCGTCTGATTGCGTTGCCGTTCGGCGTGGCGCTCGAACGCCAGATCGATAAGTCGGCTTATCAACGCTGTGTAGGAAGTACCAGAAGCCTCCCACAGCTTGGGGTACATGCTGATCGGCGTGAATCCCGGCAAGGTGTTTATCTCCGAGACAAACACGGTATGGTCGGAACGCCTCAATAAAAAGTCGACCCGCGCAAGGCCCGCGCAATCCAAGGCCGAATAAGCGGCCAGGGACAAGGATTGGATCTGTGTGAGCACTGAGTCGGGTAATTCCGCCGGTATGATAAGCTCGGAAGCGTTGTCCAAATATTTGGCGCGGTAGTCATAAAATTCGTTGCAGGGGATGATTTCGCCAGCAACAGAGGCTTTGGGATCGTCGTTACCTAGCACAGCCGCTTCAATTTCACGCGCATCGGTCACCGCGGCTTCCACGATCAGCTTGCGATCGTATCGGGCCGCCTCGTCCATGGCCCTTTGAAATTCAGTACGCTCATGCACTTTGGAGACCCCGACGCTGGAGCCCATGTTTGCGGGCTTGATGAACCAAGGATAAGGAAAGGCCGCCTCGCATTCATTAAGTATAGCTCCCTGTTCGCTTTCCCACCGGCTGCGAAGAAACGTTCTGCACGGGGTGACCGGAAGTCCGGCTTTTTCAAACAGCGTTTTCATGACGACCTTGTCCATTCCCGCGGCCGATGCCAAGACGCCAGAGCCTACATAAGGGATCTCGGCCAGCTCGAACAATCCCTGCACCGTACCGTCCTCACCCATGGGGCCGTGGATAAGAGGAAAGATGACGTCCAGAGCAACAGCCTCTTCGGTTTTGACCGAAGTTTGCTCCAGCCGCAGCAGTCCCCCGCACGTGGGGTCTGAGAGTAAGTGAAGCTTAAGCCCCCAATCCCGCGATAGGGGTTTGCCGGGTTGGACCTGATCATCGCGCATCAGTACCCACTCGCCGTTCTTAGTTACGCCGATGGGGACAGGCTCATACTTATCCCGATCGATGGCCGACAACACACCGCACGCGGACTGGATGGACACCTCATGCTCGCAAGAACGTCCGCCGAATAAAATGCCGGTTCGAACTCGCCTATGGAACATGCTAAAAACCCCGCGGCGCTATTTCCCGCGCGTAATTTGTTCTTGGCGTCTCACGTACAGCCTTCTCCCAGGGACAATGACCGGTCTGCGGAATAAGCTGATTTGCTTTTCACATTGCGTAGAATTTGCTAAGGTCCCGTGGCCGCCCGCAGCAACTCGTTGATCCCCACCTTGCTGCGGGTTTTTTCGTCGACTTGCTTTACGATGACAGCGCAATAAAGACTGTATTTGCCGTCCGCTGAGGGCAGGTTACCCGAGACCACCACCGATCCAGGCGGGATAAATCCATAATGGATTTCTCCCGTCTCGCGGTTGTAGATTTTCGTGCTTTGGCCGATGTACACGCCCATAGAGATCACCGATCCCCGCCCTACGATCACCCCTTCCACGATTTCCGAGCGTGCCCCAACAAAACAATCGTCTTCAATAATCGTCGGTGCGGCCTGAACGGGCTCCAGGACCCCGCCGATGCCTACTCCTCCCGAGAGATGCACGTTTTTTCCGATCTGCGCACAGGAGCCGACGGTGGCCCAGGTGTCGACCATGGTACCGCTGTCCACATAGGCCCCAATGTTTACGTAACACGGCATAAGCACCACATCTCGGGCAATGAAACTCCCGCGGCGCACGGTTGCGGGGGGGACTACGCGCGCCCCAAGCCGGGCGAACTGCTTTTCGTCATGGTGAAAAAATTTACACCGGACCTTGTCGTAGTAGTTGGTGAAACCTCCCTCGACAACAGTGTTTCCCTGGATGCGGAAGGACAGTAACACCGCTTTTTTTAGCCATTCGTTGACCATCCATCTCCCATCCTGCTTTTCGGCAACCCGCCACTCACCGTTATCCAGTCGGTTGAGGCATTCATTTATTGCTTCGCAGAGATCCTTGGGCGCGTTTTCTGGGTTTAAGTCCCCTCGCTGGTCGAAGTAGCAATTAATGGTTTGCTGCGTTCGTTGCATGGATTTTTTTCGCGTGTGGATCAATAGAAGGTTTCGAGGTGTCTGCGTATGCGCCGCGCTGCCTCCACGCAATCCGCCACGGACGGGACTAAGGCGATGCGAACGAAACCACGCCCGGGATCGGATCCAAGACTTTCCCGCGCCAGGAAACTCCCCGGCAGCACGGTCACGTTTTGCTCGGCGTACAGATCGCGGGTAAAGCGCACATCGTCCACGGGGAGCTGCGGCCACAGAAAAAAGCCCCCTTGGGCACGGGCGACAGGCAAAATGGGCGCAAGGATCTCCAGCACCGCGTCGAATTTTTCCCGGTAGAGCGCCCGGCCGGCTAATACGTGTTCTTCCCTGGTCCAGGCTTTCGCGCTGGCGGCTTGAATCGGAGGCGGCATGGCGCAACCGTGATAGGTTCGGTAGCGATAAAATGCCTCAATTAAGTCCGCATCACCGGCCACGAAGCCGGAGCGCAAGCCCGGCACGCTGGAACGTTTTGACAAGCTGTTGAAGACCAGACAGCGGCGGAAATCGGTGCGACCGTTCCGGCTCGAGGCCTGCAACAATCCTACTGGTGGGTTTCGCTCGTCCGGGTAGATCTCGGAATAGCATTCGTCGGAAGCGATAACGAAGTCGTGGCGATCCGCGAGTTGGATCAGACTCACGAACTGTTCTTCGCTCAAAACGGTGCCGGTGGGATTGTTGGGTGAACACACATAGAGGAGCTGACAGCGCTCCCAGATCTCCGGCAATACGGCCGCAAAATCCGGCACGAACCCGCGCTCTTTGGAACAATTAAGGTACCAGGGCCGGGCGCCCGCGAGCAAAGCGGCCCCCTCGTAGATCGGATAAAACGGATTGGGGATCACCACCAGAGGATCCGGCTTCTGGTGCGAAACGAGGCATTGGGCGATTGCGAAAAGCGCCTCACGGGTACCGTTTACGGGAAGAATATGGCGCTCTGGGCAGATAATGTCCGGTGGCAACGAAAAGCGCCTGATCAGCCACTCGCGGATCGCTGCACGAAGCTCGGGTGTCCCGCGTGTTGTCGGGTAGCGGGCCACACCGCCGCACTGCTTCTGGAGACACTCAAGGATAAACTCAGGCACCGTATTCCTGGGCTCACCGATCGACAGATCAATCGCTCGCAAATCGTCGCGCTCGGTCACGCATTCTTTAATCTTGTTGAGCCGCTCAAAGGGATAAAGCGGCAGGTGGCCGATGACTTGGTTCATGGGCAGAGGGGTGTTAACAAACGCAGGCGCGAAGTATAGGTGATATCTCCTGCTTGCTCCATCCGAACAAGCACCGTTATGCCAGCGGAAAGCTGGCATCCAAGAACCTCGTGCACCCAGTTGCTTTAAAACCGGTTAGACGCCAGAAGCTGGATCGGCGAAGGCGCCTCATCACAAAATGAGGCCAGCGCAGTAAAATAGTTTACAGAAAGTTCATTGGGTTTATGATTAGTTACCTGAGTCACAGGGGTTCCCGGCAAAAAAGCGGCTAAGCCCGGCAAAGGAAGCTGTACGACACGCCGACACCTGAAACGCAGCGCGTCGTGCAACCGAAAAATCGAACAATGAGGGAGACAGAGCGCGAGTTAGGTCGTCCATTTCGCGGCACGATCGACAGAACAAGATGAGCACGAAGGCTCCAGCCATAGAGTTTCCCTCGGAAAACCCCGAGGAAGTCCAGCCAAGCGAGCTCAGCGGCATCTGGCTCCGATTTCACCTGGTTGCTGTTACCCCGCTCGAATTGAGCGCCTATAAAGGCTCTACCTTCCACGGAGCATTCGGCTGGGCACTACGCCGGCTGTATCGGCCACTCTTCGATCTGCTCTACGAGCCCGCCTCAACGATGCTACCGATCGGCGCAAGCAGGCAGATGGCCCTGCCCAAACCCTTCGTCCTCGTGCCCCCGCTGGAGACCCAATGCCAGTACCCGTCCGGCAGCAGGCTATCTTGTGATCTCTTGTTGATCGGCCCGGCCTGCTACAGCCTGACGGCGTGCTTGTGCGCCTTCGAACATCTCGGCCAGCAGGGTCTGGGGCCGCAGCGAGGGCGGTTCGAGCTTCAGCGCGTGGAGCGGCTGGTCCCCGGCGGGACGCCGTGTCTCCTGCTGGAGCAAGGCCGATCCACGGTCATGCATCCCGGCCCCCCGACCACCGCACAGGAAGTGATCCGTGGGTGGGAGGATAGAAAAGTAAACAAGCTGACCTTGACCTTCGATACCCGCCTTCGCCTCAAGAAAGACAACTGGCTGCTCCGCACTTGCCCGGAGTTTACGACCTTTCTCGAACGCGTGATCGCGCGGATAAACCTTCTGACCGGGGCCTATCACGGCGCAGCCATGCTCGATCACGATGCTAAACAAGCGCTGCTGGAACCAGCAAAGCATGTGAGCGTGCGCTCGCACGATCTGGTCTGGGATGACTGGGCGCGCTACTCGGGCCGCCAGAAGGAATGGATGCAGTTTGGCGGGCTGCTGGGTTCCGTGACCTACGAAGGCGATCTAAGCCCGTTCATGCCGTGGCTCGCCCTGGGAGAGTGGCTGCACGTGGGCGGGAAGACCAGTTTTGGGTTGGGGAGGCACAAGATGACATGCGTATCGGAGTAAGGCAGTGTCTAACATCGAGAATTTCCTGGCACATGCGGGATCGTTTTCGCGATCTTCACCAGTTTCGACTCCGCAAATCGTCGTCAGTCGACAAGAATTCGGCCGACCGTCATTCCGTACACGGATTGTACGGAATCCAGGCACAAGGACGAATTACAGTGTCGGCCACGGCAACCGGATTTCGGTTTCCTAGCCGCAATGACGCTTGGGAAACGCATTTGGTACCGAATCTATCCTACATTATCGAATTGACTGACTAATAGGAGCGTTAAGTTCAAAGACAAATGCGTTGAGCCAGAGGAGAAAATGCAATGATTTTTCACGTCACCCTTGAACAGGCCGAAGACGGATGGATAGTTGCCGAATGTCCAGCCTTGCCGGGTTGCATATCCCAAGGCAAAGACGAACAGGAAGCCTTGCAAAATATCAAGGAAGCCATCACTGCCTGGCTCTGGGCGGAAGATCAGAAGGCCATCTCGCGCCTCCCAGAGCAACCAGAACGCAAGGCCGTGGTCGTGGCCCTCTAAGAGATGGGGAAGCTTGGTAATATCTCGGGCAAAGATGCGGTAAAGGTTTTTGGGAAAGCCGGCTGGGAAATAATCGGACAGGTCGGAAGCCACGTGGTAATGACGAAGCCCCGCGTTAGAGTCAATCTGTCGATACCTCAGCATAAGGAATTATCCGTCGGCACGTTGCGAGCCTTAATCCGGAATGCCGGTTTGAGCGTCGATGAATTCCTGGAACTGCTGTAATGCAAACCGATGGATTGTTTCAGTAGGCGCTATCCTATTTGGATATCAAAAGGTGCATTACGGCCATTCCTTTACCCGCTGGGGGAGTGGCTGCATGTGGGCGGGAAGACGAGTTTTGGGTTGGGGCGGTATCGGATTTTCCTGGAGGAAGATTACAGCCGCAAATCATCATCAGTTAACGATAAAACCGTGAGACGGGGTATTGTTAAATCGAAATTAGATTCGTGACCGGAGGTGAATGTCGATGGCACGCTTTCTTGTTTACCTGGAGCCTGCGGAAGAAGGTGGTTATATAGTCTCGGCGCCAGCACTGCCTGGCTGCGTTACACAAGGAGACACGAAGGAGGAGGCGCTGGCGATGGTACAAGATGCCATTCGTGGCTACATGCTCAGTTTGAGTAAGCATGGTGAATCGTTGCCTTCCGGCCATGAGGCGGGCGAGTTCGAGGTTGTTGAAATTGAAACGGC
>JBOIEE010000048.1:0-4048 GCA_050740975.1 Gammaproteobacteria bacterium
CGCTTCCAAGCGCCTCAAGGCACGATCGGTGCGCCATTCTTTAGCCAGCTCCACCGCCGCTCGAGTGAGATTGCCCTGGTGTTTCTCAAGCTGTCCCTCGAAGCGTTCAAACAGGGTAAAGGCGTCGGCGGTTCCGCCTGCAAATCCTGCCAGCACCCGGTCACCGTACAGGCGCCGTACCTTACGTGCATTTCCTTTTAATACGGTTTGGCCCAAGGTGACTTGGCCATCTCCTCCGATCACCACTTTAGCGTCCCGGCGCACGGAGAGAATGGTTGTACCGCGAAACTGATCCAAGGGGGTAATCCTCCATTAGAGGATAGCCATTTTACACACTTCGTTCCCCAAGCGGGTAACAACCGGATTGATCGGCCGGATGCTACCCATTAGGAGCCTGTCGGACTTAGGAAGAACCTACTGCAGCGGTGGGAAATCGGTCCGTAGTTCCGATCACTTTCGTTAAATGGTTACCACTCTAAAGCCGGGCTTGAGGACAAAGCGCACATTCCTCGGCAATCATCGCTCGACACTCCGCGCTCGCGGACAACTTCCCGAGAGTTTTTTTAGAACGCGGTTGGCAATGGTGATCTCCCCAATCACCTGGTTCAGCCAACTGCGCGCTCAACCGCGCAATCTCCTTCCCTTGCAGCGCCTCGGCTCCACGCCCGTTCAGCCCCCGTTTGCCTGCGCTGATAAACTCATCACGCCACCGGTACAGCGTCTGCTCGGCAACCCCCGCACGCCGCGCGATCTGTACCGCCGGCTCCTCTTTGCTCAACATCCGCAGTACCAGCTGCGCCCGCTCCTCGGCACTTAGCTCCACTTTCTTGGACATCTTCTCCCTCCTTCGCAAACCTAAAGTATCACTTCACCTCGTGTCCATAGAAAGCCTCACCACATCAAGCCGCAAGCTGCCGCAGCACGTAGGGGAGGATCCCGCCGTGATTGAAATATTCCCACTCCTTGGGCGTGTCGATGCGGACCTTGGCAACAAATCGGGTGAGATCTCCGCTCTCTCGCTTGGCGATGACGGTGACTTCTGCGGCACCCCCCACGAGACCCTCGATGTCATAGGTCTCTTTGCCGCTTAACCTCAAGCGCTCGGCGTTTTCGCCCTCCTTGAAGCACAAGGGCAATACCCCCATCCCGACCAGATTCGAACGGTGGATACGCTCGAAGCTCGTTGCCAGCACCGCCAGCACCCCCAACAGCCGCGTGCCTTTGGCTGCCCAATCGCGCGAGGAGCCGGTGCCGTATTCCGCACCTGCGATGACCAGCAGCGGCACCCCCTCCGATTGATAGCGTATGGACGCATCGTAGATGCTCATTTTCTCACCGGACGGCAGGTGCGAAGTCCACCCTCCTTCCACACCGGGAACGAGTTGGTTGCGCAGCCGAATATTGGCGAAGGTACCGCGCATCATCACCTCATGGTTGCCACGGCGCGCGCCGTAGGAGTTGAAATCCTTTTCCAGCACGCCGTGCGCGATCAGGTAGCGCCCCGCAGGGCTGTCTGCCTTGATGGAGCCTGCTGGGGAAATATGATCAGTGGTTATGCTGTCAGCTAACAGAGCCAGACAGCGCGCATCTCGGATCGGCTCAAACCCCGCGATCTCCATGCTCATGCCCTCGAAATAAGGCGGGTTTCGGACATAAGTGGAATCGTTGCGCCAATCGAATTGATTTGAAGCCGTTACTTTTATCCTCGCCCATCGGCTATCGCCAGTGAAAACCTCCCGATAGCTCGAACGAAACATTGCGGAATCGATGCTGCGGGCAATCGTTTCTTGGATCTCGCTTTGGCTCGGCCAGATATCCCGGAAGTACACCGGCTTACCATCCACGTCGTAAGACAGCGGCTCATGCTGGAGATCGATGTCCATGGTACCGGCAATGGCATAGACCACGACCAAGGGCGGGGAGGCGAGGAAGTTCATCTTCACCTCCGCATGGATCCGGCCTTCGAAGTTGCGGTTACCGGATAACACGGCGACGACAGCCAGATTGCCATCCCGGATCCCCGCGCTCACCTCTGGCAGTAGCGGACCCGAATTACCGATGCAGGTGGTGCATCCGTAGCCTACGGTCTGAAAGCCCAGCGCGTCCAAGGCTGGGGTAAGGCCTGTTTTCTCCAGGTACTCGCTCACGACCTTTGATCCGGGGGCAAGGCTGGTCTTGACCCAGGGCTTTACCTTGAGGCCACGCTCTAGCGCTTTCTTTGCTAGCAGACCGGCGCCCACCATGACCGAAGGGTTGGAGGTATTGGTGCAAGAGGTGATGGCGGCGATGACCACCGCACCGTCCTTCAGTTCGTACTCGTCGCCACCGGCTCCCCGCACCCGGGCGCTGCCGGAGGTAGTGCGATCCTTGGTCATGCTGGCCACCTGCTCGCGGTAGATTGCTTTGCTTCTCTTCAAGGCCACCCGGTCCTGCGGGCGCTTAGGCCCGGCCAGACTCGGCTCGACCGTTCCCATATCCAATGCCAGGGTGTCCGAATATTCCGCATCCCCTGCCTTGGAGTCCCGCCACAAGCCTTGCGCTCTGGCATAGGCCTCGGTCAGCGCTATCTGCTCGGCCGAACGGCCCGAAAGCCGCAAATAGCGAATGGTCTCCGCATCGATGGGAAAAATTCCACACGTGGCTCCGTATTCCGGCGCCATATTGGCAATGGTAGCGCGGTCCGCCAGCGGCAAGTGATCGAGCCCCGGCCCAAAAAATTCCACAAACTTCCCAACCACGCCTTTGGCGCGCAGCATCTGAGTCACGGTCAGCACCAGATCGGTGGCCGTAGCGCCCTCGGGCAGCTTGCCGGCGAGCTTGAATCCCACCACTTGGGGGATCAGCATGGTGATGGATTGGCCGAGCATGGCCGCCTCGGCCTCTATCCCGCCCACCCCCCAACCCAGCACGCCTAAGCCGTTGATCATGGTGGTATGGGAATCGGTACCGACCAGGGTGTCTGGATACGCTAAGTGCACCCCGTTGCGGCTGTCAGAAAAGACTACGCGGGCTAAATATTCCAAGTTGACCTGGTGCACGATGCCGGTATCGGGCGGCACCACGCGGAAATTGGCGAAGGCTTGCTGCCCCCAGCGCAAAAAGCCATAACGTTCTTGATTGCGCTCGAATTCGATCGCGGCGTTGCGTTCCAAAGCGTCCGGGCGAGCGAACACATCCACCTGCACGGAGTGGTCGATCACCAGCTCCGCCGGCGACAAGGGATTGATTTTGGAAGGATCACCGCCTAGGCGGCTGATGGCATCCCGCATCGCGGCCAAGTCGACCACGGCGGGGACACCGGTAAAGTCCTGCATCAACACGCGCGCCGGAGTAAAAGCGATCTCCTTGCTCGGTTCGGCTTTGGAGTCCCAGGCTGCCAAGGCCTCGATATCCTCTTTGGTGACGTTGACCCCATCTTCATTCCGCAGCAGATTCTCCAAGAGGATCTTTAATGAGTAGGGAAGTCTTTGAATATCATAGCGTCCCTCAAGTACTTTGAGATCGCAGTAGGCGTATTCCTGACCCCCCACCGAAAGCTGGGCACGGGTGCGACAACTACTATCCATAAACCCTCCGCTCGGGTGACAAAAACCCTATTATGCGTCAGTTTGCCCAGGGTGTCAGTTATCTCGCAGCGGAGTGAATGCCGTCTCAGCCGCCCTTGATCGGGCACGTACCCTAGGGGTGTCGAGCAAGGCCGGAAGTATCACCAGGGTACAGATCAAGGCGGCTCCGAGCCCTATGCTAAGGAGTTGCCCCATACCCGCGGTACCGCGATGGGGGGACAGCATCAGCGTGCCCATGCTGAACATATTGGTGAGCGCGGCGATTAGTACCGCACGAGCCGTACTGGTCTGCAGCAGCCTGCCCTCCGACGGGTGAGCGGCGCGCATGCGATGCACCACGTGGATCCCGTTGTCGACACTGATCCCGAGCAGCAGCGGCAAGGTGATGATGTTGGCGAAGTTAAACGCGATCCCCGCCAGCACCAATGCGCCGACGCTCAACAGGCCGCCCAATAACAAGGGCATTAGGATTAGCACGGCAT
>JBOIEE010000049.1:0-6643 GCA_050740975.1 Gammaproteobacteria bacterium
CAAGTACCGTGACTTCTGGATGCCCTTTGCCACTTCCATGCTTCGGGAGGACGCCGAGAAGTACGTCAAGAACCTCACCGGCTGGCCGTACTGGATGATCGAGGCGTACGACACACACCCGCCGGCGAAGGACGCGTTCATCGCCGGCATGCACCCGTTCGACCTCACCGTCCGGCCGCAGGTCGTCGACGAGCTCAACCCCAGCTACCGCGAGGTCATTCAGGAGTTCAAAACCCTCACCGGCATCGGCACGATCCTCAACACCAGCTTCAACCTGCACGGCTTCCCGATCGTCGGCACGCCTGAGATCGCGATCGACACGCTCAAGAAGAGCGAGCTGGACGCGCTGGCGCTGGGGCCGTTCCTGATCACAAAGCCACAGGCCGAATAGGCAGGGCGATAGCGGCAGAGTTGCGTCGAACTCGCGCGGTTTGAGCACCCACGGGGGGTTGACGACGGCGATGAGGTCCGGCGGCAGGTTGCTAAACGCGCTGGCCCGCGCGCCCAAGACGGTCCGGTCGCCAAGGGTCACGCCTGGCCCGACGAAGGCGTCGGACGCGATCCACACGTCGTCGCCCACCGTGATCGGCGAGGCCAGCAGCGTCATCCGCCACGTCCGCGTCTCGCGCGTGTCCGCCCAGAGGTGCGCGTATCGGCTGACCGCCCGGGTCGTAGATGGGAGGCCACGCGTTTTCCCCGGTAATAGAGACCACCGAGGCCGTGAAGCGGGCTTCGACGGCAAGACTTCGACGTGGGTAATTCCACATGCACACGACACAGCTTCCACTGCGCCTTCTCGAAGCGCTCGGCGGGCAGGGGCTTGAGCGCGGTCGGTCCAGTACTGCAAACGACTCAAAGCGGCTCTTCCCAACGGGCTTCATCGGCCGATGGTTGATTCGGTCGAGCTGCTCGCGAATGGCCGCGTTGAGCTCCACAAGGGTGAAGTAGTGCCGATCCCGCAGCACCCGAGGATCCAACGCTGAGCCATCAGAACCGCAGTTTTCGTGCCCGTGGGGGGATGACTACCGCCCCGTAATGCCTCGCGAGCGCTTGGTAGGTACGGTTGACTTCGGGCTCGTAGCGACAAGGCGCGGCTACCGCGCTGATCGAGCACGAAAACCTCGGGCGCCCCGCCAAAGTTACTCCAGCATGTGCAGTCGACCCAGCTGGAGAGCGACTGATCGGCGCCTCGGCATAGATGAGGCCGCTCGGTGAATGAAATCAAACCTCGCACGGGCGAGAGACGCCCATGCCACCTTTATTCATGCGCCCGCCGACACGGTTTGACGCAAAGGCGCTCACTCGAAGGCCAAAAAGGCGCGCGCAGGTCTGTTGCGCCTTTGCGCTTTTGCGTGGCACGTCCACACATGCATCTTCGACGCGGCATCCATATCCGGGCGTCGAGGCGGCCGACCTTGATTAGGTCAGTCGAGTCGTGCTGGCCGTCTCTGTTTCGAGACGGGAAGTCGTCGCCTCTACGTAGATGCTGTCGGCCACGTAGATCAAAAGTGGCAACAGCCCGCTGAGCTTGCGCAGCGCCTCGGATGTCCTGACGATCGTGCGCGACTTGAGGGGCAAGAGGGGCAGGTCGGTCGCTTGCGGGTTCAGATTGAAGAACCCGTCGACCCGCAGCCGTGTCGGTCCGATGATTTCACGGAAGGCCCGCCTCATGGTGGGGACCGACCAATAGCGCACGTCGAAGCCGCTGGGCTTCTTGAACCCGCGCTGGGCCTGGACCATCAGCGAGCGAAGGCCGAAGACCTGCGCGAGCTGGATCAGGCAGGTGCCGCCGGGCTTGAGGCAGCGCGCGACCTGGGCCAGCGTGCGACGGCTGTTGTCCATGCTGAAGTGCTGCAGCACACTATAGGAGAACACGGCGTCGAACGAGTGGTCGCGGAAAGGCATGTATCGCGCGTCGCCGACGACGAAGGTCGCCTCGACGCCGAGTTGGCGCGCCACGCGCTTGGCGGCAAGGATCGCGTTCAGCCCGGGGTCGATGCCGACCGCGTGGTAGCCGCGCCGCGCCGCGGCCACCGTCCAGCGCCCCCACATGCAGCCGAGGTCCAGCAGCGGCCGGCCATGGCCTGGGGGCATCGGGAAGGTCGGGATGGGATAGCGCGTGAGCCGCTGCGCAACTCCCGAGTAGAGGCGCCCGCAGGAAGAACCCAGGTGCTGGCGCACAAAGGGATCGATCGGGTCGCCCTCGGCGGCCGCGGGCGCCGGAGGGGCCGCGCCGGCCAGGGCCCTCATTTGATCCAATGACTCCTTGATCCACCGATGATCCTCGCCGCCGGTTTCGATGAGCATCACGGGCGTTGCATCAACAAGAGGGAAAGAGTGACCCTCCTGGCAAACGACCTTCTCGCTATGCCATTCCAGCGGAAGATGATCGTGTGGACAAACCAGGTGTTGGCGTAGGAAGGTGCTCAGTGGTCGATCCTTTGGCAGGGACAAGAAATGGACCGCCGAACGCACACCGGCAGCATCGCCCGAGATGCGGGCATTCCCCGGGCTTGCCCGTGCAGGACTCCGCACGACAGTCGGCGAAACCAGAATTCCGCTTTGTCGCGTTGATCTGCCTGCTGATCACGGCACCCCGCCGGGCCTCGCCGACGTCCTGCTGCCGTGGGCCTGGACATGGCGGCAGCGCTTTGCGATCCGCCCGCTCCATGCTCATCCAACCGCTCAGCAGGCGCCAGCCGCGAACCGGCTGCTGCCGCATCACCGCCTGCTCGTGATCCATGCTCGGGCTTGAGCACGTCGGCCGGCTGATGGGCCGCCTGTCCTACGGATTTTTGGGGCTGCCGTGGAACTGCGCGCTGAGATCTCTGGGTCGGCAAAAATACAGTTTCCATGGTTGGTAAAGGCCGGCCGCTATATCGCGATAGGTCCTAGAGTCACTCTATACAACCTCGGCGGCATCGAGATAGGAGATCAGGTCATTATTTCCCAAAACGCCTATTTATGCGGGGGTACCCATAACCGCCGGCGTGTTACCGGTCCGCCCAGAGAGCCGGAGCGTAAACTTAGAAGCTCATCTCCAGCCCAGCCGCCGGGATCACCTCTGCTCGCAAGCCTTCGTCGTTGAGGGGTACGAAGAAAGTAATAAATCCCACCATGGATTCGGCGACGTTTGCCTTGAGTCCGACCGCGAGGTCAACCAGATCGGTGCGCAACTCCGTTGTCCGTACCACGCTGCCGGTCGGGACCGTAGATCCGCCCAAAAAGGTGGGAGCCGCAACCGAAAGCTCCTGGGTTTTGATGCCTGAGCTGCCGATGACGTCCAGCAGCAGCGCCACGCGTTGGAGCATTTGATACGTTACCCCGGCCGCATAGCGCACCCTGCTGCGGTCCAGATCGTCGGTATTGACTTCAACCCCCGCGCCTATATGCAGATCAAAGGGGCCGCGCTCGTGGGCCAAGGAGAAAAACGGGGTTACGGTAAAATCCCCCAGCCCCTGGAAATTGTCTTCATCGCCGGTCGGTACGCGCAAGGTCAGCGCGGAAGCCATGTTCAGGCCTGGAGCCTCGTAGAAGTGGTATTTAGTACGCAGCAAGAGATCCCCTACACCGGTTTTGTCGTCGTCTATGAACCGGGTTTGCTGGGTCACCGTTCGCGCGTCGTCGAAGAAATGCGTATCGGATTGGCTCTCATCGTTGAGCACGGCGCGCGCCGTAACGTCCAAGGATGTAAACACCACCGGCACTAGAATGTTCACATCCCAGCGATCGGTGATACCGAAGGTTCCGAAGAAAGATAGCACCTGCGATGTGAGATCGAATTCATCGAAGAACAGGTCCGCGGTGTCGCGCTCGAAACCCGGCACACCCGCGCTCGGCGGCCCCACACAGCAGTCGTTGTGCTGCAGTCCGAGGAATGACAGCCCGTCTAAATCCTGACCTTCGAGCTCCTCAAAATTGACGTACGCATAAGCGAGCCCGAGGCCGAATTTTCCCGCCCCTAAACTTTGTGGCCGCTCGAAGTAGACCGGACCCATGGATGACGAGCGCTCAAAGGTTTGGATTTCCGGATTAAAGGTATAGGTAAAACCCGGTACGGTAGAGATCGAAGGAAACTCGGCTGCGTTCGGCGCGAGCGTCTCTACCAACAGTCCCAAGGTGGCCAAGCTTTCGCTGCTGAAATGGGCGGTGTGTGGGATCGTTGGGCCACCCCCCGCTGCGGGCGGAGAAGGTTGGTTGGTGAGAAAGATCCCGGTGGGCCCAAACAGCGAGTTCATCTGATCGGATAAACTGGTGTCGGCCAGGCTGGAAGAGCCTCCCCCTAAAAGCGACAGACACAAGATACTCTTTATACTCTTTGCGACGTTGTGTTTTTGCATTTTCTCCCTCCCTCCGTGCGTTAGCACAGAAATCTACAGAACAAACCCATGATGCTACTGTGCGCATCAACCCCACCATTACGCTATTCTCCAGAGCCGTGAAAGTCAAGTAGACTGCCTTTAGCGCCTTGTTTTCAATGGCACTTCATGACAGTGTAGCGCAAAAGCCGTAACCGCATTTTTTATAGGTGGATGCCTCGTCTTAAGGTCTTCAGTCTCATCCTCGCGCTTTACTGCTGGAGTGCGGACGGTCATTCACTGACTCTAGAAAAGATCGATTCAGCGCGCACCTGGCGGGTTAAAAACCTTGCGATCAGCGGTAACCAAAAATTCTCGGAACGCAGGCTGTTGGGTGAAATCCTTACCAAAGCTCGTCCTTGGTACACGCCTTGGCGTGAGGGGCCGGTCTTTGACCCGGTCACCTTTGAGGCGGACTTGAAGCGCAGGGGTATTACCAAGCTAAGGTGACTTACGAGTTAAAGATCGAAGCGAAAAACCGGCTCAACGTTCTGATCACGGTAACAGAAAATAAACCGGTGACCGTAGCCGAGGTCGCGATTGAGGGGGCAGATCATAGGCCACGGCCGGCAGAGCCGGCGCTCTCAGAGCTGCTGCCCTTGAGGCGAGGCGACATTTTCAACGAGGAGGCCTATCAACAAGGCGAGAAGGTGCTACGCGATTTTTTCTTGGCGCGCGCACACGCTAATGTGCACACCGAGCGCAAGGCCAAGGTCGACGTACGCAGCGCTAAGGTGTTTATTCGTTACACGGTTCGTCCCGGACCCAAAGCGGTGTTTGGGCAAACCCTGAACGAAGGCACCGAGAACGTAGAGGGAAGACTCATAAGGCGCGAGCTGAGCTATCAGCCGGGCGAGCCGTTCTCTCTGAGACAGCTCCAGGACTCGCAAAAGAATATCTTTAACTTGGGTCTGTTCCGCTCCGTGCAAGTGCTACCCGTGGAAACTCGAGAAGACGCGAAAGAAATTCCCATTCGCGTGGCGGTGCAAGAGCAGCCGCAACGGCGTATCAGGCTCGGGATCGGCTATGGCACCGAAGACGAATTTCGTGGCCAAGCCGAATGGTCGCATCTCAATTGGTTTGGAAACGGCAGGCAGCTCTCGGCGGCGCTCAAGTTATCGGCCATCCACAGGTCGTTGGCCATGCAATTCTTGCAACCCCATTTCATCACCCGAAACACTAAGGCGCGAGTCAACCTCACCCAGGCGCAGGAAGACGAAGAAACCTATCTGCTGGATATCACCCGTTTGCGGCCACGCATTGAGCACGAGCTTACGGCTACGGTGTCTGGGTTTGTGGGCTACCGAGCGGAATGGGCCAATCTGAGTGATATCGATCCAGCCACGGTGCTGGAGCTGGGCGGGGTGAGAGATAATGGTTTTCTGCTGGGTCCGTCTTTCGGACTGCTGTGGGATACCACCGACGATCCCTTTGATCCCAGGCAAGGGAAGGTGGTTTCATTGGTCGCCGAGCAAGCGGGTGCGATTTGGGGCGGGGATTTTAGTTTTTTCAAAGTCACCCTCGAGGGGAAGAAGTACCAGCGCATCGCTGCGAAGACGGTACTCGCCGCACGTTTGAAGATCGGGATCGCGGATCCCTTGGATGAGAGTCAGGATTTTCCACTGTGGGAACGCTTTTACTCGGGCGGAGAGCGCGGTGTGCGCGGCTATGGCCGGCGCAGACTGGGCCCTATCAGCGCCTCAAACGATCCCCTGGGGGGATTAAGCCTGGTGGAGGGCTCAATCGAGCTGCGGCGTCCCGTATGGAAGGATCTGACAGGTGCGGTTTTTGTTGACTTTGGACAGGTTTCGCTTGATTCCTTCGATCCCCCCTTCGATGATTTGAAGTTCTCTTTCGGCGCGGGGATCGCGTATACCACCCCGCTTGGTCCCTTGCGTTTGGACATCGGTTTTCCCATCGATCCACCCGCCGGTGACCAGGCTTGGCAGATCCACTTTAGCGTAGGGCAGTTCTTTTAGCAGTGGCCAAAAAATCAGTAGGGTGGATCGTTTGTGGATTGGCGGTGGCTGGTTTTCTTGTGGTGCTGGCGTTTGTCACCATGTATTCGCAAACCGAGCACTTTCGCGAACTGCTCCGGGGACAGCTCGTGCGCGCGCTAAACGCGAAATACCCCGGCGATTTCGAGCTCGGGCGGATAAGCGGTTCGATCTGGCAAAATGCGATCATCTCCGGCATGACCCTGCGCTATCGGGGCGCCGAACTGATCCAGATTGCGCGCATAGAAGCGGCCTATGATCTATTCCAGCTTATGACGGGAGATCTAC
>JBOIEE010000050.1:0-6736 GCA_050740975.1 Gammaproteobacteria bacterium
CCAGCCTACGCAGCACGGGGACTGCTGATTTTGCGTGTGCTCCCATAGCGCCCAATGCGTCCGCGGCACGCCACCGCAACTCGGTGTCGTTATCGCGCTCCAGGAGCTGAACCAAAACGGGGATCGCTACTTTAGCCGCCGCCCCTATCTCCCCTAAGGCGTCGACCACTAAGCGACGCACCTCCCCGCGCTTTTCCCTTAATGCATTGGTGAGGGCAGCGGCTGCATCGCGGCCCATAGTCCCTAGCGCGTTGGCGGCGCGCCATGGGATATCGGGATCCGGATCATCCAGGGCCTTGATCAGTTCGGGTATGGCGACGTGCGCCGCAGCACCCATTTGACTAAGGGCGTCGATGCCGGCCCCGCGTACCGCCGCATCCTGATCGTTTAGCGCCTTGAGCAAGGCCGGCACCCCCTGCACTCCCATCGTTCCAAAAACCATAGTTGTAGGCCAAGAGAGGGGGCGGTTCTGCGCGCCGCTCGCTGGCGCGGTTTCCCTGGGTTCGGCTACGCGGTATTGCTTGGACTTGTGCTTGCGTTGGGGTGCCTCGTTAGCCATGGGAGCTTCTTCAACATCGGCCGGGACTAGGGAAGCGACGTTGATCTCCAACCGGTTTGCTAGCTCCAAGCGAACGAATCCCGGAACCTCATAGCGGCTCTCGGCGATGAGCAAGCAGTCCAGAACCGCGGAAAGAAAGGGCCTGATCCGGGCAGAAGCATCACCTTGTTTGCTGTCGACTTGTGCCAGGAATTTTCGCCACAGGGTTTCGGCGCTTCCGTTGCGCTCGAGCAGATAATAGGCGGCCAGGTACTCGGCAATGAAATTGAGCACGAAGCGGATATGAAACTTACTCGGTCGCAATGTCTGAATCATCCCTATTCCTTCTTCAAGTCGGCGCAGAGTAACGCCAGGATCCGCTCCTCCGATTCGGGTCAGAGCCCTGTCACGGGGGATCGCCATCGGGCGCAAATCGTTGCGCACGGACTCCCAAGCCAAGGTCGCCAAGCTAGACGCGACATCCTCGCCTAACTGGTACACATAAGCGGCGATTAGATCAGGGATGCTGACGGAGCCCTTGAGACCTCCCAGCACCTGTTCCAGGTACAGTTTCGCCACGCCGGGCGAAACTCGTCGCCAATTCGCCATGCCTACGAGGGTCCGAGCTGTTTCGGCGATGGTCATTTCACGTGCCCGCGCCGTGTTCTCTCGCTGCTGTACATAACCACGCAAGAACATTATCAACAGGTCCTTGTCGAGCAGCCGCGTTTTGACCACAACTTCCGTGTCGAGCGGTTCTTTCTGGCGCGACGTGATCACAAGGTTTATGCGGGGGAAACCGGGAGTGTTTGGATCGAGCAGTTGCCGCGATTGTTGGGTCATTTCAGAGAACCCGTCGATGACGACCAGCAGCCGTCCGGTTTTTAGCAAGGACTGAAGCAACTCGTCGGTTAGGGGTCGCGAGCGGCCAAGCGTAAGCTCTAGGTGATCCTTTATGGCGGTCACCAGTGGGTGGCGCCCCCTGCCTGTATACAAGGTGATCTCGTCCTCAATGAGAACGGGTAGCATGCAGTGCCCGGCAAAGTGTTGGCTTCGATCATCGGAGACAGCCCATTCGGCCACCCGGCACGCGAGAGCCGTCTTGCCGGAATCGCCTTCGCCCCAGATCAGCACGCGCATGGGGAAGCTCGATAGATTTCTTAGAGCGTCGGAGTTAAGCGCGGCTTCAATCCTGTTTCCTAGGATTACGGGCAGCTCTACAAAAAGGCGACGTGCGTGCACTGTCGGCCTGCTCAAAAAGCCCGTACGCACACGCAGCGCATTGATTGCCACCCATGCGTCGAGCAAGCGCGGGGTGTCAACGGTACCCAGAAACAACACACGCGTAAGCGCCAAATGGGTGCGGCGCTCAAGGTGCTTTACCGACTGACACAACTGCAACGCTTTTTGTGGACTGCGCTCGAGCAAAAGCACCCAGATCCCAAACCACACCGTATAACACACTAGCAGCAGCCACATAGGCGTAAGCCATTGGCGGGTCGACCACCAGCGGCTGGCGTCGACCGGTGCCCGCTCATCGACTGCAGAAGCCGCCTTTTGCAGGGCTTGCTGCGCGGCCAGGCGCACGCTTTCGTTTGGAGAAAGAAGCGCTCGCTTGAGTGCGTTAACGCCGTCGTGCCCAAACGCGCTCAGTGCCTGGGCGGTCGCGGCCCGCACCAAAGGGTTCCAGTCTCCCAAGGCGCGGATCAGTGCGGGCACGGCACGCTCACTGCGGGCCTGGATCGCAACCAATACGCCCGGAACCGTCCAACGTACCCGCGGGCTGCTATCGTCCAGCGCTTGCAGCAGGGCCGGTGTCGCCTTAGCCGCTGCCGCGCCTATCTGGCCCAAGGCGAGGGCGGCTGTCCAGCGCATTTCGTGCGCGCGATCGCGTAGCGCTTGCGTCAACGCAGGCGCTGCTGGCGCAGCGTCTGCACCCAACCTGCCCAAGGCCTGCGCGGCCTGGATCCGCGTTTGACCGTTTGGGCTCGATAGCTGCGAGACTAACCCCTTGATGTATTTCAGAGATCGGGACGTCGCCGGATGGGTGGTTTCTTGGCCAGTCGCTAAGGAGTCGAGCAGAAAAACCAAAAGCCCAACCAGGATCATGCCAACGCGGCCCTGCCGCCCAGAGGTCGATAACGTGGCTGAGGACTCTTCAGTCACCCCTGCTCTTGGGATCATTTTTTACGTTTTGGCCAGTTGCACCCGCCGTTCATAAGTTTGACGCGCCAGCGCAATGTCCTCAAGATACCATTCCAATTCCTCCAGTAGTAAAGCTTGCGGTCCGTCAACCAAGGCCTTATCGGGCACCGGGTGAAAGTCCACCAGCACCATGTTGGCGCCAGCCACGACCCCCTGCGCCGTCGCATGCATGAGATCCAGGATCCCGTCCGGAGCCTTAGCGCGCGATCCGACTGAATGCGAGGGGTCGATGCAAACCGGCATGCGCGTCAGTCGCTTAACCACCGGTACGTGAGAGAAGTCGACGAAGTTGCGGTGCGGATCACCCAAGTTGGTCTTCATGCCCCGCAAGCAGAACACGACATTGCGGGTTCCTTCGCTTGCCAGGTACTCCGCGGCGTTGAGCGATTCTTCCAAGGTGATGCCGAAGCCGCGTTTGAGCAAAACAGGAAAGCGCCGCTGGCGACCGGCCGCTTTTAACAGCTCAAAATTTTGCGTGTTGCGCGTCCCGATCTGGAGCATGACACCGGTGGGGTTTCCGGTCTGCTCTAAAACCTCTGCGATTTCCTCGATATGGGTGTCGTGGGTGATTTCCATTGCCACCACCTTGATATCGTACTTGCCCGCCAGCTCAAAAACATAAGGAAGACACGGCTTGCCATGTCCTTGGAACGAGTAGGGGTTGGTGCGCGGCTTATACACACCCATGCGCGTGCACGGCTGACCGAAAGCCTTGAGAGCCCGCATCATGGCCTCTACATGCTCGCGGGTGTCCACCGCACATAAGCCCGCGAACACATGAAGATCGTCCTGACTGAAAAGAACCCCGTTGTATTCAAAAAAGGCCGCCCGAACATCGTCGGTATGGCGGCCGAGGATACGGTACTCCCGCGACACGCGGATCACGCGCTCGACCACGACGAATGCCTCTATCTCCTTGGCGTTTAGGGACCAGGTATCACCGACCAGGTATATTTCTGTAAGCACCTGATGGGCGCCGATTTCCTTATGGGTGCGGAGCTCGATATTGGCAAACCCTCCCAAGTAGCTAAGCAGGCGCTGGTACTCGGGATCGGTGTCTGGTGTATCCGGTCGCAGAATGATGATCATCGCTCGGGCCTAGGAGCTGTCGGTTTTGCCAAACTTCGTCTGTGGTAACCGGGTTTCTTTGTCCATATTCTTATTGTCGAAGCACGTTTTTGCAAAAAATTTCATTCCGACCACGTTTTTCTTCCGTGTACTTACAAGATGAGTCACGAGCACGCGTTGATCACCCAGGCTCCGAAGCAAACTCCGAACGCGATCGTACTCGCGCTCAACGCGGTTAAGGCGGCGCGGCGAATTACTGCGCCCGTGGATGTCCTCGATAAGAACGACGGAAATCTTCTGCCTGGATATTGGGAATTGTTCGGCGTGCTCTCCACGCAAGGCCAGGTTAAGCTTCCCAAGGGTTAATCACCTTGACGCCACAGCCCTCAAAGTCTGTCACGTTACGGGTCGCGATCGCGGCTCCGGTGGAATAGGCGATTGCGGCAATCTGGGCGTCGAACTGAGAGATGGGACGCCCGGCCCGGCAGCGCTCCGCAGCGATGCGCGCATAGGGGCGCGTGGCATCGCTGGCGAAGGGAAGGATGCGGCCGCCGAAGTCCTCTTTGAACATCGCCTCTGCCGCGATCTCAATGGCATCACGCCGTCGCCCTGACGGCAGCCGCATCACCCCGTGAAGGATCTCGGCCTGGGTGATGCTCGTGGTGTAGAGGCTGGTCGCCGGCTGAGCCGCCACCCAGCGCATGACGCTTTCGGCGGGCGCCGGCTTCATTAGCTCTGACAGGAGATTCGTGTCGAGTACGATCATTTGCCCGGCTAGGGCGGATCACGCATCGGCTCGCGGGCGGGCACCGGGAGATCCACGCCACCGAACGCTCGAAAGCGCCGCCGGATCCCCTCCGCAAGATTGCCCGATGTCGTCGCCTCTCCGGCGAGCGCCGCGCGTAGGATGTTTCGCGCCTCCTCCTCCATCGAACGCTTGTGGTGTGCGGCCCGCACGCGCAGCCGGGTCTTGGTCTGCTCGTCCAGGTTGCGGATAGTAATGCTTGCCATTGGCGCCACAAGAATGCAATCAACGACTGCATTGTAAGCAATGATTCGTCGACGGTCAACGCGGGCGTTTCCGCGTCGGGCAGCGCCTGCGCGATGGCTATGCCGGCTTCCCCGTGTAAGCGGGACGATTTGACATATTCAGTAAGAATTCATACATTCAAAGTATGAAAAGAGTGGTTTCCGAGAAAGGGCAGGTGACAATTCCGAAAGCGCTGCGCCACAAGCTGGGCATTGAACCCGGAACGGTCCTCGATTTTGAGGACAACCACGGCGTGCTGGTAGCACGCAAGCAGACCGAGGAAGACGTCATACGAAAATGGCGCGGCCGCGCAAGGCTTCCTGGTGGCATGGACGTGGATACGTACTTGAAGCGATCGCGTGAGTGATCACCGCTGTGGACAGCTCGGTCCTGCTGGACGTCGTAACGGATTCGCCTGAGCATGCGGACGCTTCGGAGGAAGCTCTGCGAAGCGCTCGACGGGAGGGCGGGCTGATTATCAATGAATGTGTCCTGGCGGAAATACGGCCAGCCTTCAAGACCGGCGAATTTGACGAGTTTCTCGCCGACTGGCAGCTCAAGTTCGTGCCCTCGTCCAAAGAAAGCGCTATGCTCGCAGGAAAGCTATTTGGCCGCTACCTCGCTCGCGGCGGCCGGGCGCAGCGGGTGCTACCGGATTTCCTGATAGGAGCGCACGCCCTCCTCCATGCCGACCGCCTGCTGGCTCGCGACCGCGGCTATCTGCGCGACTATTTTGCCAAGCTTCGTCTGTGGCAACCGGGCTCCTGAGCGCGGATCGGATCCGGATGTCGATGGTCCGCGCGGATCGCAAATGGGTGTCCAGGTGATCCGGCGACGCCACAACGGCATCGACGCCATCTATTATCCGGGATTGCGCGGAGTTTATCTTGAGCGACGCCGAAGGGCTCCGTCCAGGCTACGCCGACTTCGACCCCTTAGACGACCGGTCTAGGGTCTTGCTGTGAGAGTTATCGCTTAGGGCCGCGAGGGCCCAAACATTTATTGGCAATGAATCCGTCAACCTTGGAGGCGGTAAATTATTATGTTAACCCCAGCACCAACCGTCTATCGGCGCCATCGCCTCACGGTGGCAGATTACCACCTCATTGGCAAAGCGGGTATCGTCTCGGAAGATGAGCGCGTGGAATTAATCGAAGGGGATAACAAGGTCCCGTCAGTCCAAGATGGAAATCAGTTGACCAGCATTTTTTGATCTTATGCTGTTGCATGAGATAGAGGCCCACGGCATCGGTGAGCGTGAGGTCTTGATCTGAAAATCTTTTGAGCAACCGGGTGGCACCGGCCTGTTCGACGGCATCTACTCGCGCGATCTGTAACGGTTCCAGCCATAGATACCACGTCGTCGATATTCTGGCTTGAACGAGGATCACCAGACTCGATCTGCCTACGTAGTAGAGTTGGCAGATGTTGGGATGGTTCAGGCTCGCCACCGCTCGCGCCTCCACGTCGAAGCGCTGCTTCAGCTCCGGGTTGCGGTCCAATCAGCCTTCACGACCCGCTCTCACACGCCCGCTCCAGCTCCCCGCAAAGCCTCCGCGCGCTCTCGGTACCCAGCTTTCGCCCCTCCGAGCGCACGTAGAACACGTCCACGGCCTTGTTGGCCTCGGTATCGATCAGCACGACCTCGATGTTGCAGTGATTGAACGAGAAGGTGCTCGCGAGGTCGTAGAGCAGCCCCGGGCGATCCTCCGTGATGACGTGGTAGATGGTGTTGTTGGCTGAAGTCTCATTGTCAAAAGCCACCTGAAGCGGCACGCGCGGGCGGCGGAACGAAGGCGGTGGAGGACGCTTTTGCAGCAGCTCGCGCACGTCGATCTTACCGATCAGGACACGCTCAAGGGTGACCCGCAGCCGGTCGACTTCTCCCTGGATCA
>JBOIEE010000051.1:0-6435 GCA_050740975.1 Gammaproteobacteria bacterium
GCCACCCAGCCCTCAAGTCGCTGCCGGTCAGCATCCGCAAGGTTCACAATCGCGCTTGTTCTGGACATGAATCAGCATAACTGAATTCGCGTCATAACACCATCTATTTGTTGGACACCACACTAGGTTTCCGCTCATGGCGTAACGCTGCGCGTAAGCGGCGAGCGAAGGCGGCGAAGCGCCGACGTAGCGAGTCCGACTCCACGCGCTTGTTATGCGTTACATCCATTCCAGTTCTGCACCGAATTCTTTGCCTCGATTAGTGGACAGCGCCATCAACAGGATAGCGCCAGCTGTCTTTTCTACAGGTAGTGTTGTAATTTCCATTACATACATGCTCCATGTTGGTTTCCATATACCCCAGCATGGGCCAGGGTTTCGACCAGTTACCATCTGACGCTGTACGGTACGTTTGGAAGCGCAACCGGTCAGTAGTGCGACCGCGCAAATGCCTGGAAGTAGTGCTTTCATGGGTGCGCGAGATTCGGGTACTGTTTTTAGCCATGGTGATAAAGGCAACAACTGAGCCTCTTAGCATTCTTACCACGACTGCACTCCTTGCATTCTATATCTATGCTCATATACGCAAGACTTATGCCTATCCGCTTTATCTAAGGCATGCTGCTCTGTAGGCTAGGCCCCCTGTGGTGTGGGGGTTACGCGCTTTCACGACACCATCAACAAGCCCGCCAGCAGACTGGCTTCGTGGCTTCGGCAAGCGACGCTCCCTCCGTTTCCGCCCGCACTTCGCCACAGCGCCCTTCGCCCCAAAAAGCAGGGCCAAGGGCTTGCGGCTCCGGGCGGGCTGCGCCGTGCTGAACTCAAGCGCCGCCGGATGCTTCGCAACCGGCTTTGTGGCAGGCAGCACCGGACTGTGAAAAGCCGGGGACACGTGCGGGCGGGAAAGCACAGCGCAGTGCGGGGGCGCGGCGAGCTGGGCGATAGCTGAGCCTGCCAGTGGCCCCGAGCAAGCGGCAACGAAGGGAAACCACATCAAACGGAGCCCCAGCCATGTTCGGGGGTTGGCAATTCAACATAATGCAGGGAATTATGCGCAGCACCCCGCTGCGCTCCGTGCTGTCTGGCTGGCGCCCGCATAATTTGCATTATGTGTAAATTGCCTCCCGGTTTTTCTTGAATCCCCCGCCCGCCCAGTGTGTCGCTGCGCGCGGGGCTTCAGCCGCTTCGCGTCTTCCGCTCCCCGTGCTCGCGCCGCGCCGCCCGTCCGCCCCAAGGGGGCTCCCATAAAGCGTGCTCGCGCTCACACCGGTTATCGCCCCGTCGAGCTAGGCGCAGCAATCCATCACGCTGCTTATCCGTGCAGCGGCATCACGGCGGTCAGCGACGGATCGGTGACGGCTAGAAGACGGCCAAGGCAAGCAGAGTTTACTCGGGGTGAAATTTGATGGAAGGCGCGCATGCGATCGGAGGGAGGCGCGGAGCCGGCGTTTGTCGAGCTTGAGCGCGCTATTGGGTGGTAAAGTTTGGGACAGGAAGGTTGAGGCGTATTAGAAGGGGGGGCCATCGTCGTCTTCATCCTCGAGTTCGTGGTAGGGATCTGTATCGGGTAAGGGGTCGAGGTCGGGATAGCGGCCGATCTCGTCAGCGTAGTAGTCTTCCAAAGCTCGCGTGAGCTCATAGAGGAAGGCGAGGATTTCCAGAGTGGCCTCCTCGGAGAGATGCGTGGGCAAGGGCACGAGCGGCGGATCGTTGGGCTGAATCATGGTGATTGACGCTGTTTGGGTAATGACAATCACCGACCCTATATTGATCCATTATCTGATCACGTCCGGGCAGTGCTCGCAGACTTCTGGGAAATGACTGAGCAGAGTAATAAGTCTACTGTGTCTATACTAGACAAATATCAGTTAGCCTTACGGTTTGCCGAGAACGAGCCATTTAAAAAAGGCGAATCGCCATATCAAGAGATAGATACGCTAATTAAAATTAGAAATGAGCTAATTCATTATAAGCCAGAGTCACTCGGTGGCGACAATATTCACAGGCTTGAGGCACGCCTAAGGGGGAAATTTCTAGAGAACTCCTTAATGGCAGGCTCAGGCAATCCGTATTTCCCAGATAAAGCGCTAGGAAAAGGCTGTGCGGATTGGAGTGTCGCATCAGTCACGCGATTTACTGACACATTTTTTTCACAGTTGAATATTGTGCCAAATTATCTGCGAGCGACTTTTGATTAACATAATCGGGTAACCGTAAGTGTTTCGCTCCCCGCCCGCACACTATCCGGCACGCGGGTCCGCACCGGCGGTTCCTTGCAGAAAAGCAAACGTACAACGGCGTTCGAATGAGCCATGATGGAGCTTCGACCTGCTCAATCGCTGGGCCGCCTGCGAACCGAAGGCCCCTTTAACATCCAAGGTTGGTTACGTGCTCCATCACGGAGACCTGACTGGCCCGGGCGGCGCACCGTTACGCTATCTCCCGTACCCGGTGGGCTTCGTCATCTTGTGCGACTCGCCCGGAGACTGAGCCTTCTATGGCGGTTTCTGTCCGTCGGCTCGCACCTTTGCGCTCGGGCTTTCTTCAGACCACCCCTCGGGGGATTGCCCTTGCCTTCGGCTAGTAGTTATTATTTGTCCTACAATAGGACATTACCGGTACTCCTACAGGGGACTTTCACCCCATAAGTTCATGCCCATGTCGGGCGTACACAAATCATTCCAGCGGAGGCGCGGAACAGCGGCGTGTTGCTTTGCGAACCTGGTCTCCGCGCCTCGCTGAACGGCATCTCGTTAGAGTGCTGGCATGCACAGAACGAAGTATCTGACGGTTTCTGCACTCTGGTATTGCGTTGGCTTTTGGGCCATCGTGCTCGTCTGGGCAATCGCGAGTTTTGACGCGTTCCGCACTGTTCGTGGTCGCGATTATGTCTTTGCTTCCATTCTTGCTTGGCTTAGCCAAGGCACGACCTCCTGACCGCCCAGTTTCAGCACCCGCTGCCGCGGTGGGTGCGATCATTGGTGGGTGTTTTATCGCCCTCCCACTCATAGTTGGTGCCATTTGGCCGAACCCGCAAAAGCTATCGCGCGAAGAGTTTTACGGAAATTTGCTCGCATTGGTCTTGCTCGTCGGAGGTCCGTTTCTTGGAGGGTGGAGCTCCAAGAGAAGTCCGCACTCTAACGAGCTGCCCCACACGGACGCCCGCAAGGCGGGCGCCAAGGTGAGCAGGCGCGTTTAGCACGACCCGAAGGGACCACGATCTTGCGCAGGAAGAAAATTGAGCCAGGCGAGCTGGTCGAGGTTGCGTTCACCGTTGAGGAGCGGGGTCTGATTCTCGACCACACGCTTGCAGGACCAGACTTGACAGGCCGGTTGAATATCGCGGAGGTTCGCGGCAACAAGCTCGTCGCCAAGTTCACTCTGGACGACCTAGATGAACTGATCGGATACATTGCCGCCGAAGCGAACCATACGCCGGAGAGCAAGTTGGAGGAATCGTTGGACAAGCTCTACGGCCGGCTGAAGACCACGATGGAGTCCTACGACGATGGCCAATGGCAACAGGCGTTCTAGCATCCGGCTGAACCTTCCTGGCGATTTCCCTCAGAGACTTAACGGATTCTAGCATCGCCAGCCGACCGACGGCCACAGGCCAGCGCCAGTTCCAAGGGCGTCGGGTCGCCGTCCCACGGTCACGATGCGGTCCCTCGTGTACATGCGACCCCGCGATCACCTTCCCAACCTGCGCCAGCGAGCCCGCATCCAATCACCGCATTTTAATCACTTGAGGTTGCCCGTACGCTCCAGCCCACACGTTAAAGATTTGCGGAGATGTGCCGACTATCACGCTAGTGTATCCTTTTTCTCCCCTCCCTTGATAACCACGTTACGTGTGGTTTATACCTAGGGGGTGTTGACGGGGTTGTTAAAGCGCCTACATGGAGGCATCTTTTGAAACGCACAGACCAATTGAACGAAATCGTCCGCTTAGTCTATAAATGCTCAGCCGCTGACGAGGAGCTGCAAACCATGATACCCCGTTTTTCGGGTTCACGCGGCCTTCGTTCAATAAGAGCCGGTGTTATTGGGATGCTACTCGTTGCTTGTCACATAATGACCAAGGCGGGAGAAGCGGCGAATGTCACGCCTGAACAGGGCGCATGTGATATGACCGGGCTTGCGCAGCAACTTAAGAAGCGGGTTGAACGAAGAATCGTCTACCTTAACGATGTCGACATTGAGGACTATACCAAGGCACTCAACGAAGCAGCATGTGCCCTATCGCAAGCGAGGAAAATACAAGGATCACCTGTGATGATAGACCGGGCGTTGGAGCAGTTAGAAAAGGGCGAGCCACGGGCGGCCGAGCTCATCCTTGCGGAACTGGCTGGACGCGAAGCCTCCCAAGGAAAGGACGGCTTAAAAAGAGCGGCCGAAATCCAACTCCATGTGGGAGCCCTTGCTCGTCTCCACGATGCGCAAGCTGCGTGGGCAGCCTACAGTAGGGCAGTGGCGTTCGATTCGCAAAATGCGGATGGGTGGAACCGCTTGGGGTACTGCGCAATGTCTTGCCTCCATGACTGGGGAGAGGCCGAAAAAGCCTTTCAAAAGCTAATTGATTTAGGACGGGTGAGGAACGACCCGATGATGATGGCGCTCGGCTACCACAATTTAGGCAGCATATATACTGCACGACAATTTATTAGTAAGGCGCCGTTCTTTAAGGAACTCAAGGGCACTAAGGGCATTCCCAAGGAGTACAATGCTCGGGACGATCGTGAACGGGCCGTCGCTATGCATCGGAAGGCACTCCAAGTCTATGCTGACAATGGAGACCAGGAGCGCATGGCCAGGGAATATGACAGACTGATTGGCGCCCTTTTCGGTTTAGCAGGGGAAGACGAAGGGAAGGCGAGCCACGCCCTATCTGAGGCGCACAAGGCCTTGGATATAAGACAAGCACTAGGCCGAAACATAGACACAGCCGTTAAATACGAGCAACTAGGATTATCGTACGAGAAACGCGGCGACCGAGATCAGGCTACGCTGTCCTCGACCAGTTGCTAAGCGAACTCATTGCGCAAGGGGAATTCAAGTGCAAGTCTTGGAAACTTGGCGAGAAGATGGCAGCCTCTCACCCTCCCGTGGCAGAACTACGACACCGTGCACGCTGGGAAGGAAGCGCGTAACGGACTGGCGCATGAGGCAGCGCTTGTCACAAAGGTCGATTGCCGGAGGTTTATTGATGCGGTTGAATGCGAACTTAGGTTCTGGGCTGTCATCTCAGCCGCCTCTGCTGAAGAGGTTCAACGCCTCATACCTAGTGTAATGCTTCGTAATTGATGGAACTATATGCCTTCTGGTCGATCTGATCTGGAGATCGAACGAGGAGGCAACCATGCGAACAGCCAGTGTTATCGAGCTTACAGGTGAACAACGGCAAAAACTGCAACGATGGACGCGGTCGAGCACAGTCAGTGTGCATTTGGCGCGCCGCGCACGGATAATCCTGTTGGCGTCCGAAGGCATGGACAATCACCGGATCGCTGCTGCGGTGGGCGTTGGTCGAGTCCAGGTGGGTCGTTGGCGCCGACGCTTCGCCGAAAGCGGGCTTGGGGAAATTGAAACCGATTTGCCGCGCACTGGCCGTAAGCCTTGCATCAACATCGGCAAAATAGTGCGCCTGACCACTCAGAGCACACCGCAAGGTGCCACGCACTGGAGCACGCGCACGATGGCGGCCAAGGTCGGGATAAGCGACCTCAGCGGCTCGCCCGGCTTTACGGTCTGTAAATCTCGGTCGTCGTCACTGAGCTATAGCCTAATAACTTGGGACCTTCGCCAAACTCACGCCCGCTTGGACCAACCGACTTGCGAACGTACGCCTCAAGGTATGAATAGTGACCTTCCCACCTTTCTCCTTGACCACCTCAGGCTCATTCAAGCCCGCTCTGTCTATCGCCTTCCGTATACCTTGGGCCGTATAGCCACGAGGTCCACCATTCGGTGATTCAAATACGTACCTTGCTCCTGGTCGTCGGTTACGAAACCGTTTCTCCATAACCTCCATTAATCGGTCGGTCATGTGAAAGTTATCCGCTAAATCCACCTTGTTTCGGAAAATACGGATAGAGCTTGTATAGATATCCACAGCACTCCACGGTAGCTTCGCCATCTCATCATAGCGCATTCCGGTATCGAGGAGCGGGATCACAAAATCGTAATTATCTTGCATTTGGATTAACTGATATGTCTGCCTTTCTTCTACCGGTGCCAGACCTCTCCCTATCCGGTTTGGATCAAGCTCTGCGAGTAATCTCAGCTCTTCTTCCTTCGTCAAGAACCGTAGCCTCCCTCGCTTCGTCTTCAGGTCTTTCGTAGGCCAGGTCAAATCGCTGTTAACGTGATATCCAAGGTCACGCGCGAGATGGATCGCACCTCGCAATGTCTGTAGCTCATGCTTGATTGTCGCAT
>JBOIEE010000052.1:0-8066 GCA_050740975.1 Gammaproteobacteria bacterium
GGTAACCAACCCACGGATATCAGCATGATCAACCGTCGCAGTTACTGGCTCCGTCTCTTCCCATGGCTTGCGAAACCTCCAGATACATCCACCGTCGCGGCAACACTTGACAGCGGAAGTCATATCAGACGTTTGGGATGCTTCCTGCCGATGACTGAGTTCGCGCTGTTTTCATTATGCTGTCGCTCATCTGCTACGCCTGCATTTGGGATTGGAATGGATATATGGCCGAGAGGATCCCCGAGCGCAGGAAACAGGGCCGCAGCCTTCTCCCCTCCTCCTGCCTGAGTGCCCTACCGGTTCCCGGATACCAGCCCCAGTTCAATCGGGGGACATCATCGTCATTGACCAGATCCCAATACCGGCGCGGATTTAAGGCCGTTTCTGTTTAAGGTGGATCCCCAGACCGGTCTCCGTGGCTTGATAAGCGATTTTTCCAGTCCCGCTCAGGGTGCGCTCGGGGTATCTCCTACTGGCTTGGCGCTAGAAGCGAGCTCGGGCGACATCCTGGTCGTAGACCCGGAGGACGGGAGCACCGGAGCAACGGTTCGTCTCTTGACGAACCCAGGAATTTCACGCGCGCTTCTAGTCGCCTTAACGTACCATCCTTACCTATGTTCCGATTCATCCAAGGCCTGGACCCTTGGCCTAGGCCGCCTTAAGCTGCGTCCCTTCTGGGAGTAGGCCGTGTTCCAACCAGGGTAACCTCAAGCGACCCTTCATAGCATCTATTCGCTGGCCGAGACGAAGTCCGCCGAGGAGGGTGTCGGTCAAGAGCATTCCGGTTGCTACGGCCTCGCCGGAAGTACCGCCCACCGATCCGAGCGGTCGAGGATTGAAATTTTATCCAAGGTAAAGTGCGCGTCGCTTTGCATGGAGCAGGCTCATGGTTTGTGAATATTTCACAGCAGCTCTGTAAAAAAAATCACGGCATTCGCCAATCCGGAAGCATATTATGCTCGGCCATAGCCAGTGTGACCGAACCGATACACGGTTCCTAGAATTGTCATGGAAATTTTGTTGCCCACGCCTTACTGAAAGGCATAAGGCATCGTGCGAGGCCCTTATATGCACCAACGGATCACCAGTATTGTTACCACCTTGGGTTTACTTTTTAGCACAGTACTTCATGCGGAAGTTACGGAAGGGGCCAAATCGATTTTTGATAGCGGTTACGGTCCCCAAATCGCTGTGAGCGCCGAACCTGCGCAGGCACTGGCAACTGTTCCGAAGCGTTCGGCGCCCCGCCGTACGGTGAATCGCACCAGTAGGGAGAAGTATATAGGAGTCTCGTACTGGGTAGAGTTGACCGGCAGTGATAACCGAACGCAGCGAGTTACCAGCGCACAGACGTTTCATAGTGGTGATCGGATCAAATTGAAGCTCAAGAGTAACACCCGCGGCTACCTCTACTTGTTTAACCTTGGCTCGACCGGACGCTACTCGATGCTTTTCCCCTATGCAGACAAAAGCAACTTTGTTCAAGCGTATGCTACATATACGGTTCCTCAGCAAGGACACATTGTGTTCGACGAAAACCCCGGGGATGAGATGTTACGCATCGTCATGTCTTCTCATCCCCTCCCGCTACGGAGCGAAGCCTCTTACACCGTGGCCAATCGCTCTCGGCTTCTCTCTGTCAGCTATCCGTGCGGCTCCAAAGACCTTTACATTGATGGCACCGATCAACTGGTGCAGATGGGGCAGCAGTGCGGGGCCAAGGACCTCCTCGTGGAGGAGGATACCAGCAGCGCTCAGCCGGCTGCTTATGCAGTTGCTCCCCTTTCCACTCTAGATGCGAAAGCTGAGATCATCTGGCTGGCGCTCAAGCTCAGGCATAGATAGTCGGATCGCCTCAAGATGCAAACCCGCCGTTTTCAAAGTGCCGTAGTCGGCCTCTCGATCGCAGCGCTTACCGTGTCTGGGTTACAGGGCTGCGCGACGCTAAAAAATTACTCTCCAAGCTCAGCAGCGCTTACTTGTGGATGGGGGGGAGCCGCTTTGGGTGCCGCGGCGGGCGCAGCGCTCGACTCCGGCAATCCTCTCCGGGGTGCGTTGATCGGAGCGCTTGCCGGCGGCTTGTTAGGCGCCGGTAGTTGCTATTTCATCGCCTCGTATCAAAACCGTGAGGTGCGGGATCATCAGGCGACTAAGGCAATGTCTGACTATGACCCATCTCAAGGCGAGGTTGTAAAGCTCACCGATCTGTCCGTGCGGCCGAGTTCGGTAAGCCCGGGCTCAAAGATGAGCGTCAACTCCACTTACTATATCATGAGCCCAGAAGCTGGGCAGGACCTCCCCGTCACAGAGACTTGGTCAGTGTCCAGAGAGGAGATCGTCAACGGCGTCCCGCAACTTCAATCGATTGGAAACTTTTCCTCAACAAAAACGATCAAGCCCGGCACGCGTGAGTCGAGTGGCGAGATCCCGCTCCAGAACGATGCCCAAGAGGGGGCCTACGTGGTCAATCTCCAGGTTACTCGTGGTCCCCACAGTGATGAGAGAAGCGCCAAGTTCTCAGTCACCCGAAATCTCCTGGCGGCCAATCTATCGGGAAGCAAGGCCGTGGCCACTGAGCCAGAACGCTACTTCGTGGCCTCCAACGTAAGCGGCACGGGCAACCTACGGGAGGGACCTAGCCGGACCGAAAAAGCGTTTCGAAATTCTCAGCACCAAGGAACCTGGCACAGGTCGCAAGTCCACCACCTGGCACAAAGTGCGTCTTGACGATGGGCGCGAAGCATGGATCCACAGCAGCCTCGGCGTAGTCCAATAATAATGACCTTGCTCGGTCGAGTGGTGCGCCTGATCGTGCTCGGCATCATGCTGGCGGGGTGCGCCACCGGACCGCTCAATTACGATTATATCCCGACGCCGGTCACTTCCACCCATATCGAGGATATCAATCGGCAGCTTCGAGCCGCCGGGATCAGCCGCAGTTTCGTGGCATTGGACTGGCAAGGCCGCATTGAACTTCAGGGAGAATACGACGACGAAGCGGCGGTCGATCAAGCTTTCTCCATCGCGCAAACAGTGGTGGGTGTGCGCTGGGTTTCCCCAGTGACCCCGGAACGCATTCGGGTCGCAGAATGGTCGCTTTGCCTGTCTAATCTTTTAAGTGGGAAAGCCTGTGGACCGCCCAGGCTCGCGTCGTTGCCTTCCGTTGTAGCCGCACCCGGTCCACTCATGAAAAGGTATGCGTTGATCGTCGGGATCGGAAGATTCCGAAACGTTCCGGGCGGTACCCTCAAATACGCGAGCAAGGATGCCGAGGACCTCTATCGCTACCTCATCGATCCCCACGGGGGAAATTTTCCCGAGGAGAATGTTATTCTATTGCAGAATGAAGCCGCCACGCGCGGAGCTATCGAAGCGGCACTGGCTGAAATGAAAGCGCGGCTAAGCGAAGACGATTTGTTTGTCCTTTATTTTAGCAGTCATGGAACGCCGCCCGATAAGTTCGGGGGTGTGCATATCGTGACCTATGACACGGAGGTGAAACCGAGGGAGCGCGTCTGGAGGACGGCCCTCACGGAGGGGGTACTGGGCGCGTTTATCCAGGAGACAAAGGCGAAACGGCTTGTCGTGGTGATGGATGCCTGTTATAGCAACGGCGCATACGCCAAAATTCCTGGATTTCTCCCGACCGGTGGTAAATCTTTGGGCCTCGAAGGCGAGGAAGGATACGGGCGCTCGCGCGTCGGCATGGTGCAGCGGCTCTTAGGGGCTAAGGATCTCATTCTTGTCGACGATAATCCGCCCAGCGACTTGGGATCAACCGCGAGCGCTTGGGGTAAGGTGCTGATCAGCGCCAGCGATGCGGGCGAAAAGTCCTGGGAGTCAGACCGCATTCGAAATAGCTTTTTCACCCATTACTTTATCGAAGGGTTGCGCCGCGGTGATGGCCGCCTCAAGGAAGCCTTCGAATATGCGAAACCACTCGTGACCACGGGGGTACGCGAGGAAAAGGAAGCAGAACAACACCCACAGCTGACCCCTAGCCGCAGAGACTGGCACATGTCTCTTGCGGGGCTGTGAGTGCAGCGCGAGAAGCTAATTTAGTATAAGGAGTGACGCGATGAATGCATCACAGACGGGAACAAGTGGCCTACACCCCTTGAAGCGATGGTGGAGCAATAAGCTCCTCATCACCGCGTTTGCATCTTCGATGTTGATCGCGGTGTTTTTGGTTGCAGGCGGATACGATCTCGTCAAACGAGCGTTAGATCCGTGTTCCCGCCTGGAAGAAAGACTCGCCGAAGTGAAGACGAAGTTCGATCTGATCAAGGGAAAAGTGGAAGTGAGTTATGGCGAGCAACAGGCCGAAACCACGGATAAACGGCAAAAGTTCATCGAAATGCAGATGAAAAGCTGTTGCATCGCTTTTCAGAGCGATAAATTAGATCAAAATGGTTTCCTACAATGTCAAAAGGAAGTCGAGCGGATTGACAAGCAAACAGACGAGCGCATCGAACTCATCAGCAAAGCCGAAACCGCAACTACCGCAGAAGAGCGCGAAACATTGTTCAACGACTACCAAAAGCTGACCGATTCCATGACCAGGCGCGTTAACGAGCAGATCGAAAAGCTGGTCGGCGAGACTTTGCAGGTTAGAGCGCAGCAGCACATACAGCAAGGTATGACCTTCGTCTCCCTAGCCAAGCACGATCTCAGCAAAACTAGCGAAAGTTACGATAACGCGATCGGCGAATTTACCGAGGCCATCGTGACGTCGGAGAAAATGGAGAAATTAGGCATGCCCTGCTACGCGGAGGCCTACATGAACCGTGGCGTCGCCTACATGATGCAGGAGAAGCCGAACAAAGCTATAAACGACTTGCACAAAGCCGCGCAATGCAGCCCGTGGTCTCCCATGGGGTACTATAATCTAGCCGCCTATTATTCGTTGCGGCAGCAACATGACTTGGCGTTCGATATGTTGGATGTCACGCTGCGGTTGGGGTTCAACAATTGCGAGGCATTGCGATCGGACCCGGATTTGAAGAGCATTCGGGACCGGCAGAAGGAGTTTCGCCATGTGCTGGAAAAGTACCGAATGTTTTGCCTGCGGTAATACCAGTTTCGCCGACAGACTTCATCACCTACTCGTCCACAAACCCATAGCGCATCCTTCCTAACCGATCGTGCTGGCTGATCCTCACGTATCCCTTCGGAGCTTGCGCTCTCCTCGCTCCCGCGCTCCAGCGGAAGACAACTTCCTTCGCTCCCGACCATTTCGTCACAAGCTCTCAGGGGCGTAAGCCCTCCGCTCGCCCTCGGACATGGGGATCAGCCCTATCGGTACCAGGTAGCCTTTGTCACCCCAGGCCTTCTCGCTGGTAAACTCCGCGATATAGTGCTCGAGGCCCGAGACCTTGCCGATGTGCTGCCCTTTGAGATAAAAAAACAGCGGGCGGGTGAGCGGGTACTGGTGCGAGGCGATGCTTCGGGGCTCCGGAGTAAAGCCCTCGATCCTTACTGAATCCAGCTCCTTGGCGTGCTTATGGAAGAGGTTGTAGGCCATGATCCCTATGGCGTCGGGGTTGGTGCGCAATTTTTTAACAATGGTATTCCCGCTTCCCTCCCTGTAGGCGCCGTCATCGCGTATCGCCTCGCAGAGTTCCCGCGGCTCCTTGCCTGCCCCAATCAGCGGCAAAGCTTCGCAACCCGCCTGCATCACGGCTTCGGTAAAAACCTCCCGGGTGCCGGAGCTTATCGGTGGACCGAAGACTTGGATCCGCCGATCAGGGAGGGTGGGATCCAGCTCTTTCCAACGCTTGACCGGGTTAGGGACGAGATGCTCGCAGCTCGGGCAGAGGGGATCGGGCACTTCCTTTGCGAGAGCGAGGAACAGATGTTTACGCGTGAGCGACATGGGAGGGTGCTGTTTCGAGTGTGCCAGAACGACTCCACCGTAACCGATCTTAACCTCCACGATGTTCGTGACCCCCCGCGACTGGCAAAAGGCGTACTCCGTTTCCTTCATGCGCCGAGAGGCATTAGCGATGTCTGGGTGATCCGCTCCCAGCCCTTCGCAGAACAGCCGGATCCCCCCCCCGGTTCCGGTCGACTCAACCAACGGGCGTTTGAGCTTGCCGCTCTTGCCGACCCGGTCCGCGACCGCATCGGCGAATGGTCTAAGTGAGTTCGATCCGACCACCCGCACATACGTCCGTCCCTCGCCGGCCAAGAGTGGCGGCCCTACAAGCATACCGGGGATCACAACAAGCGAAATAAGAAGGCGTTGGGTCATAGCTGTTGCCCAACAGTACCGTGCATGTGTACCTCCCAGGAACATTTCTACGCGGCTGCTTCTCGACCGGTCCCTGGGCTAACGGCAGATCGCACTCTCACCTAACTGATTGGCCGTATCCATGATACTACCAAACCCGGCGCCTCGAAGTATCCTCTTTAGCCTCGGTTTGCGCTATCGTAGCTAGCGAAGCCAAGATCGCCTTTTGGTAGGTGGCTTAATAGAAGTTCCCCGCACAGGGATTTCGAGAGATCGCGGGAAAAATTACGACAGTGCCCTTGCTACCCAACGTTAAGGATCCGAAAGGGATCCTAGAAATGTTGATAATTACAATAAGGAGAAAACCGATGGCAACCATTCTACGGCTCGTAATCTTCAATCTATTGCTGATCTTAAGTAGCTACTCCTTTGCTCAACGACAAGAGGGAGGAGTGGAATGCGCCACAACCCAGGGTGCTTTTAGGGTGCATTTCACCGCCTATCAGGCCCCGCAAGGCTTGCAAGGCGGTACTTATTTAGAGCGCTACTGCGAGCAAATCCCTCTACCGGGGGAGATCTTCATGACCTTAGATATCTATAAGACCCACGGGTTTGAGATCATACGGGATAAACCCGTTACCGTTCGAGTTCTTGAAGGCGCGCCAGGCGCCGAAGCAAATCGAACCCTGCTGGAGCTTCCAGCGAAAATCTATCGTAGCGGTATCGTTGAACTGCATCCCAAGCTCCCGGCTCCCGGCGACTACCACCTCCTGGTCGCCATAGGTGAGAATCCAGAGGATACACTAACGATTCCGGTGCGCGTGGGGATCAAGTCGGGGTTTCTCAGCATAAACTCCGCGACCGGACGCATGCTCTTGCTGATGCTCGTTGGCCTCGGCATTTTGACCGCATACAGTTTTTATTCCGGGCGCAAAGGTCAGTCCAAGGAGAAGAAAAGCTAATAACTGATACCGCGTCATCGAACGTAGGCCGCCCGTCGGGGAAGGCGCCAGTTTTCTTGGAAAAAGGGCTGCCACAATGGCTGGAAAACATGAATGAAAAAACTAATGCTACGCGCACTTTTTGTCAGCATCCTTAGCGCGGCCGCCTGGCCGAGCGCGTATGCTGGCGGGGTGTCCGTCAGCGACCCGGTTGAGATCGCGGGCACCTGGCTGCTTGCGGCTACGGCCCTGCAGCGGAATGGGGAACGTACGCAGGAGAACAGTGAATGGGACTTTCAGAAAAACGGCCGCCTGGTGACAACGGGTTATAATTATGCCGCCGATCGAGTCATGACGGTGGAAGACAGTTATAAGATCGTCGATGGCAAGATCGAAACAGGGCTAGGGGGCAAATATGCCGTGGTGGACAAGAGCGAGAAAGAAATGATCCTTAAGGGACCGTTTGGGTTTTACTTTTTCACCCGACAGTAAGCCTGATTTAAGGACACCTATTTCGGTGAGACGCCGTTTTCAGCCGCGACGCCTGAGAGTAGAATCTTTCCTAACCCAGTGGCGGCGCCTCCTATCGTTGGCGCCGAGCCTCTGTTCGAGAACGTGACATTGGCTGCCATCCGCCCCGGATCAGGGGCACCAACAGGCGCGGAGGCGACTCAAACGCCGCCGGGACCAAGATCCCACCCCAGATAACCCGCTTGCCCCGCTTTTTGCCGCTGTCGTTGGCCAGGGGGGCGAGGCCGGTGAGTGCGGCGATCTCTTTGCGGTCCAAGGTGCCCAATTCGGAGAGTTTAGCGAGCAGGGTTGTGGAGGTGATGGCGCCCACCCCGGGAATGCGGCGCAGGAGGTCATCCTTCGCGCACCAGGCGGGGCTGGCA
>JBOIEE010000053.1:0-3527 GCA_050740975.1 Gammaproteobacteria bacterium
GAGATGAAATCCACCGGTGAAGTCATGGGAGTTGGCACGACTTTCGGTGAAGCCTTTCTTAAAGCACAGCAGGCCGCTGGGGTGGATTTGCCGCGTTCAGGCAAGGCCTTCATCAGTGTGCGTGACTCGGACAAGCGTTCCGCGGTGGCTGTAGCGCGAACCCTGTGGAACCTCGGTTTTGAAATTGTGGCCACGCAAGGTACCCAACAGGTTCTAAGCGAAGCGGGGGTCTCTAGCCTTCGGGTGAACAAAGTTATTGAAGGACAACCTCACATCGTAGACATGATTAAAAACGATGAAATAGACTTAATCATTAACACCACCCAAGGTAGACAGGCGATCGCAGACTCTTATACCATCCGTGCCACGGCCCTGGAACATAAAGTTGCCTATACCACGACCCTGGCGGGAGCGGAAGCTATGGTTTTAGCGATCGGGCAAGGAGATAGGCAAAAGGTGATCTGTCTGCAAGATATGGTTTGAGGGAGAAAAAAGGGGGATGACTAAGTCACCGATGACGGTCAACGGTGCGCAAGAGCTGCGAGGCGAGTTGCATCGGCTGAAGACACGGGAACGGCCGCGCATCATCGAGGCAATCGCCCATGCGCGCAGTTTGGGCGATTTGCGGGAGAACGCCGAATATTCCGCGGCTCGCGAACAGCAGAGCTTTATCGAGGGCCGGATAGCCGAGATCGAAGACAAGCTCGCGCACGCTGAAATCATCGACATCACCCTGGTGAAGGCAAACGGCAAAGTAGTCTTTGGAACCACCGTGGAAATCTGCAAACTGACTGACGATCAGAAAATTACCTATCGCATCGTGGGGGAAGACGAAGCCGATGCGCGGGCCGGGCTCATCTCGATCAAGTCTCCAGTGGCGCGCGCCTTAATCGGCAAGACCGCAGGAGAAGTGATCTGTGTCAACGCCCCCGGAGGTGAGATAGAATATGAAATACTGTCGGTGCGTTATGAATAAAGAGCGTTTCGAAGTGCCCGGCGGTATAGGGATACGCCGCGGCTGTTTCAAACAGGCAGCTACCTGAAACATGGAGCCATCCTGAGCAGCTCGAAAACATCTCGTCGGCAGCGTTGGATAACCAGCCATACGACCGATCCCTATGTTAGAGCAGCACGTGCGGCCGGTTATCGGTCGCGGGCGGCCTATAAGCTTCTAGAATTAAATCAACGAGTTCAGTTGATTCGGCCGGGAATGAGCGTGATCGACCTCGGAGCAGCACCCGGGGGTTGGTCCCAGGTGGTGGCTCAGTTGGTGGGGTTACACGGGCGGGTCGTGGCCGTGGATCGCCAATCGATGGATCCCCTGCCAAACGTGAGTGTGGTTCAAGGCGACTTAGGCGAAGTGGGGTTTCGAAATCACCTGTTGGAGACCCTGGGCCCCGGCAAAGTAGACCTTGTGATTTCTGATATGGCCCCCAATATAAGCGGTATTGCCGCGGTCGATCAGGCGGCTGCTTTGGATATAGTGGAGAATGCTCGCGAGTTCGCGCAGGACGTTCTGAAACCAGGGGGAGATCTTCTGGTCAAAGTTTTTATGGGGGAGAGCCTTGCCCCCTTCACTAAATCGCTAACGGCTTCTTATAGATGCGTGTTAGTGAGAAAACCAAAGGCCTCGCGAGATGCCTCTCGGGAAGTGTATGTGGTTGCGCGTGGTTTTCAACAACGGGGTGAAGAGTGTCTCGTCTAGTGGAAGCACGCGATCTTCCTGTTTTACTGGAAATCCTAAGCGTTTCAGAAGGCGCGAGTTGGGTAAGTTTTACGTGTGCTACGGTTAGCGGATAAGTTGTTATAATCGCAACACAACTATTCGTATTCCTGCAATGCCAAGAAGCGGCCAAAGACCGAGTGCGATTAACCGAAGGGAACCAATTCCTTACACTGCCATGAGGTATTAATCGTGAATGAGATGGCAAAAAACATCCTGTTATGGGTCATTATCGCGCTTGTTTTGATGTTGGTGTTCAATAATTTTGGGCCACGTCACAGCGCCGGACCTCAGATCGAGTACTCGCAATTTATCGACGATGTAAAGCGAGGACGCGTGAAGCTGGTCAACTTCGATGAGCGAACGATACACGGTGAAATGGTCGATGGCACGAAGTTTATGGTGTTCAGTCCAGAAACCAGTAACAGTGCCCTGATTGGCGAGCTTTTGGACAATGGTGTTGTGATAGAAGCCGAGCCGCCAGAGCAGCAGAGTATGCTGATGAGTATCTTCATTTCGTGGTTCCCGATGTTGTTGCTGATCGCGGTATGGATATTTTTCATGCGCCAGATGCAGGGAGGCGCAGGCGGGCGCGGAGCTCTATCCTTCGGAAAAAGCAAGGCACGTTTGTTAGGCGAAGACCAGGTTAAGGTGACGTTTAACGACGTTGCTGGCGCTGAAGAAGCCAAGGAAGAGGTAGCGGAGTTAGTAGAATTTCTGCGCGATCCGACTAAGTTCCAAAAGCTTGGTGGAAAGATCCCAAGAGGGATATTGATGGTGGGCTCTCCGGGTACCGGCAAAACCTTGCTGGCTCGTGCTATCGCAGGGGAAGCCAAGGTTCCGTTTTTTACCATCTCCGGCTCTGATTTCGTTGAGATGTTTGTGGGCGTCGGAGCTTCGCGTGTGCGCGATATGTTCGAGCAAGCGAAAAAACATGCTCCTTGTATCATCTTCATCGATGAGATCGATGCCGTTGGCCGCCATCGAGGTGCAGGGCTCGGCGGAGGTCACGATGAGCGCGAGCAGACCCTTAATCAACTGCTGGTGGAAATGGATGGCTTCGAAGGCAATGAAGGCATAATCATTATTGCCGCGACCAACCGTCCCGACGTGCTGGATCCCGCCTTACTGCGCCCGGGCCGCTTCGATCGGCAGGTGGTAGTGCCGCTGCCCGATATCAGAGGCCGGGAACAGATCTTGAGAGTGCATATGCGTAAAGTCCCCTTGGCCGAGGACGTAAAACCCGGGATCATCGCGAGAGGAACACCGGGTATGTCGGGGGCCGATCTGGCGAATCTTGTCAATGAAGCTGCGCTTTTCGGCGCGCGTACTAATAAACGCGTGGTGGAAATGGCTGATTTTGAGAAAGCGAAAGACAAGATACTGATGGGTGCGGAGCGGCGCTCCATGGTGATGAGCGATGAGGAGAAGAAGCTGACCGCCTATCACGAGGCTGGGCATGCGATCGTCGGTCGTTTGGTACCCGACCACGATCCCGTATACAAAGTAACCATTATCCCCCGTGGACGGGCTTTAGGGGTGACTATGTTTCTGCCCGAGCAGGATCGACTCAGCATGAGCAAACGCCAGCTGCAGAGCCAGCTTTGCAGCCTGTTTGGCGGGCGTATTGCCGAAGACCTGATCTTTGGGAGCGAACGAGTAACCACCGGGGCTTCTAACGATATCGAACGAGCGACCAATCTGGCCCGAAACATGGTGACGCGTTGGGGGCTTTCGGACCGCATGGGGCCGTTGGCCTACAGCGAAGACGAAGGGGAGGTTTTCCTAGGACATTCGGTGACCA
>JBOIEE010000054.1:0-6039 GCA_050740975.1 Gammaproteobacteria bacterium
GCGATAATAGGGGCTAAGTTTTTCCAAACATCCCTATAATAGGCCCATGATCCTCGGGCGCATCCAGCGATTACCGGTCCAGGTGATCAACAAGATCGCGGCCGGCGAGGTCATCGAGCGGCCCGCCTCCGTGGTGAAAGAACTGATCGAGAATAGCCTCGATGCCGGGGCGCGTTCGATCTTCATCGACGTCGAGCGTGCGGGTGTTCGGCTGCTCCGGGTGCGCGACGACGGTTGCGGTATCCATCCCCAGGATCTTGCTCTGGCTTTAGACCGTCACGCAACCAGCAAGATAAGCAGGGCCGAGCAACTGGAGCACATTTATACCCTCGGGTTCCGCGGTGAGGCGCTGTCGAGCATTGGCGCGGTGGCCAAGCTTACGCTCACTTCTCGCACCAACGGGGAAACGCTTGGCGCTCGAGTGCAGGCGGATGGCGGTCTTGCGCGAGGGCCCATGGAGCCCACTGTGCACCCCTTGGGCACGACGGTAGACGTGCGGGACCTATTCTATAACACCCCCGCTCGGCGTCGTTTTCTGTGCGGCGAACGCACAGAGCTCCATCATCTAGTCCAAACCGCCAAGCGATGTGCCTTAAGCCGATTTGAGGTGGGGTTCCGATGCACCCACGGCCAGCGACAGCTGCTCCACTTGGCACCGGTGCGCGACGAGTCTGGGCGAGCCACGCGCATCGCTGCTATTTTGGGCAGAAACTTTCTCACCCACGCTCTATTGTTGGATGAGGCCGCCACGGGTTTACACCTATGGGGCTGGTTGGGCTTGCCAGAAACAGCCGGCCGTTACCCGGAGCCCCTGCAATATTTTTATCTAAATGGACGCAATATCCGCGACACACGGGTGAACCATGCTATCCGGCGAGCGTTCTCGGAACAGCTGGAGCGGGATCAACACCCCGCTTATGTCCTTTACCTGGATCTCGATCCGGCAGAGGTGGATGTCAACGTGCACCCAAGCAAAAGAGAAGTCCGCTATCGCGATCCCCGGCTGGTACACGACTTCATTTATGCCACTGCGCACAGAGCGCTTTATAGACCCCCCGTTTCACCCTTACCTGCTGTTTCCGAAAATACGTCGGGGTGTAGTTCAACGCGTATCCATGCAGTCAGCGAGCCCGCTTGGGCAGAGCCGCCAGCTTGCGATAATCCTGCGACCGATTTGACGGTCAGGGCGCGGCCGGGAAGATTGGGAAAGGCTATCGGTTTAATAAAGGGCCGCTTTCTGTTAGCGGAGAACGAACAAGGGCTGTTGATCATCGACACCACAAGAGGGAAGATTGCAACTTGCTATCAACGACTAACAGAGGAATCGCGGTCTCCGGACGGGGTCAGGACCAGGCCTCTGTTGATCCCCCAAGTGCTCGAGGTGGACGAGGCTTTGGCGCAATTGGCCGAGCGTTTCTCCGATCTACTTTTCGAAACCGGCGTGGGGATGTCTCGGGTCGGAAAGCGTTCTGTGATACTTCGCTTGCTACCGATGCAAGTCACGGATCTCGAGTGGAACAGGCTCGTTTTGTCATTGCTGAACACCTTGTCGTGTTACCACGCGGAGGATGTTGCCGATCTCAAGGAACGCCTGTTTCGCAGGCTGAGCGAACATACCGGGAGCGTCGATCAAGGACTTAACGGGCACCATCAAATGAACGTTTGGTTGCGCGAGCTCGAAAGCTTCGAGCTTGGGACTCTCGTAGCGTCTCGCCAGATCGGCGAGCAAGAACTGGCCGATTTGTGTGCTGGCTCAGCGGGAGAAGGCGCAGAGATGCACGTCCCCCAAAGGGCTCGTAGCGATGACCCCGGCCTCTAATCAGCGGGCGATCTGCGTCATGGGGCCGACTGGCGTGGGAAAGACCGCCCTGGCCCTGGATCTCGCGCGGCGCTTGCCCGTGGCGATCATCAGCGTAGACTCCGCCATGGTTTACCGCGGGATGAATGTCGGTACCGCAAAGCCGAATTCGCAAGTCTTGACCGAGATCCCCCATCGCTTAGTCGACATTTGCGATCCGACCGAAGTCTATTCCGCTGCTCGGTTCCGCACGGATTGCTTGCAGGAGATGGAACACGCATTCCGGCAGGGGCTGATCCCTTTGCTGGTGGGTGGGACCGGGTTGTACTTCCGTGCCTTGGAGGACGGCTTGTCCCTGTTGCCTGAGCCTGATCAAGGACTTAGAAAACGCTTGGCAGAGGAAGCGACAGTTTATGGTTGGGCGGGCTTACACGCGCGCCTGGCTCAAATCGACCCCGGTGCGGCGGATCGCATTCACCCCAACGACCCCCAGCGCATACAACGCGCTTTAGAGGTATACGAGCTTTCTGGAAAAACCCTTTCGCAGTGGTGCACTGAACCCTCGCGGCGATCCTGCCCTTATTCCTTGACCAAGATCGTTTTGGCACCCGAGGACCGCGGGAATTTGTATGCGCGACTGAAGTTGCGATTTTTACGCATGTTGAAAGAGGGATTACTTGATGAGGTATGGGCTCTGCGCGAGCGCGGAGCACTGCAAAAAAGCCACCCCGCAGCGCGCCTGGTCGGTTACCGTGAGGTATTGGCGTTTTTCGATCGGGCGTTGGACTATGATTCGATGAAAGAACAGGCTATTCTGTCCACGCGGCGGCTTGCGAAACGCCAGATCACGTGGTTCCGGGCTGAAACGGAGCCACTATGGATCGCCGCTCAGGGTCCGGCCGTGTTGGCCCAGGTCTTGAGCTATGTGAACAAAAGCTCCACGCTATTGGTCTGACTGTTTAACAGGCCTAAGTCGCCTTCTTCGGCTTGGCAGCAACCGGATAGCTTACGCGCAACCGGGAGACACGGTCATGCAAGATAAACAAAACAAGAAGGAGTTCACTCGAATGGGTAAGGGGCAATCACTTCAGGAGCCGTTCCTAAATGCACTGCGTAAGGAGCATGTCCCGGTCTCGATCTACCTTGTCAACGGCATTAAGTTGCAGGGACAGATCGAGTCGTTCGACCAGTTCGTGGTGTTGCTTCGAAACTCTGTCAGTCAAATGGTGTACAAACACGCGATCTCAACGGTCGTTCCTTCTCGCAATGTCAAATTGCCTCGGACGGAAGAAGATAGCACCAGCGACGACGACTAGACCAGTCGCTATAACGTGCCTTCCTTCGTTCGCGATTTATTCTAGATGACGCTTGCGTAGTCCAACGGCCAGCCCAGAACGCGCCATTATCGCCCACGTCGCTCATCGGGGGGTGGAAGCAGATCACGATCTGCACGAGTTTTGCGATCTTGTGTCCTCAGCCGGCGCATTGGTCGTCAGTACCGTGACCGGATCGAGAAAGATACCTGATCCGCGCTCGTTTATCGGCACCGGCAAGCTGGAGGAACTCGGCCAAGCAGTGCGCAGTAGCGGCGTCGAGCTCGTCCTTTTCAACCATGATCTCACGCCGGCGCAGCAGCGAAACCTAGAACAGGCGTTGGGATGCCGCGTGGTCGATAGAACGGGGGTTATCCTAGACATATTTGCCCAGAGAGCGCGCTCCTTCGAGGGAAAGCTCCAGGTCGAGCTTGCCCAGTTGCGATACCACTCTACGCGCTTGGTGCGGGGATGGAGCCATTTGGAGCGACAGGAAGGCGGGATCGGTTTGCGTGGTCCCGGCGAAACCCAGCTTGAGACGGATCGCCGTTTAATTGCACGCCGCATGCAACAGATCCACGAACGGCTTGAACGCATCAGGCACCAGCGCGCGCGGCAGAGGCAGTCGCGGCGTAAGGCGGCGACCCGCGTAGTCGCGCTGGTGGGGTACACAAGCGCTGGGAAATCAACGCTTTTTAATCTTCTAACCGGCGCCGATGAGTATGTGGCGGAGCAGCCGTTTTCCACCCTAGACCCCAAGCTTAGGAAACTTGAGATCACGGGCACAGGTTTATTGGTGCTCAGCGACACCGTCGGGTTCATACGTCGCTTGCCGCACGAGCTAGTCGCCGCATTCCGCGCGACCCTGGAAGAGGCTGGCGAGGCGGAGTTGCTACTGCATGTGATTGATGCCGGTGCCGAGGATCGCTTACAAAGGGCAGAACAGGTTAACTGCGTGTTGGAGCAGATCGGTGCGACCTCCCAACCGAGGATCGAGGTGTACAACAAGATCGATTGCCTCGCTCGCATGCGCCCTAAATTAGACACGCAAGGTCCGGTACCTCGGGTTTGGCTCTCGGCAGCGACCGGAGAAGGCGTGGATCTGCTAAAACGGGCGATGGCGGAACAGTTGGGGCGCAACAACATCCGCAGGCGGCTACGCCTGACCAGTAGCGCATCAAGACTTAGGGCTCGGCTGTACGCAGCAGGGATGGTGCTCCAAGAAGAGATCGCCCAGGATGGCGCTTGGTTGTTGGATGTTGAAGTGCCGCGGCCCCAGCTGACAAACATCACCCGTGAGAGCGGCGTGAGTTTCTATACCCATCACCGGGCGATGCCCTTAGCTCGGAGTTTGTGAAAAATAGCCACAAGCGACGGGAGATCCAGAGCGCAGCAGATTTATTCACCAGCTCTCAGCCGTCCAAGGTAGTACAGCAGTAGTCCTTAAGGACAGATCTCAAGTTGCAGTGATCTATCAAGCCACTTACAATCCTTATGCTGCAGACGCCTTTTTTCGCGAGGATAAGCTGAATGCCTTGGAATGAACCGGGTGGCAATAAGCAAAAAGATCCCTGGGGCCGGCCCGACAAAGAGGGTGGTCCGCCGGACCTGGACGAAGTCGTCCGCAAGCTCCAAGAGAAATTGAAGGGGCTTTTTGGGGGACGCCGCGGTGCCGATACCACCGGGATACAGAAGAGGAGCACTGGTCCGGCGAAGCCTGGGATGTGGGTCATTGTCCTGCTTATCGCAGCCCTATTATTGCTGTGGGAGATGGCCTACATCATTGAGCCGGCGGAGCGGGGAGTGGTGCTGCGTTTTGGTTTGTATACGGCCACACTGGATCCCGGTCTGAATTTTCGCTTACCGCGTCCCATCGAGTATGTTTCCAAGGTTGACGTCGATCAGATCCGCTCCGTACCACACAAAGCCACCATGTTGACCCAAGATGAAAACATCGTAGACATGGAATTGGCCGTGCAATATCGCGTCAAAGACGTAACCCAATATTTGTTTAACGTCAGGACGCCTGACGTGACGCTGCGGCAAGTCACCGAAAGCGCATTGCGGGATATGGTGGGGAACGGCACGTTGGATTTCGTGCTCACCGCAGGGCGGACGGAGATCGCGGCGGGTACCAAGGAGCATATCCAGTCCATATTGGATCAATACCAGGCAGGTTTGCTCGTAACCAGCGTGAACATGCAGCCGGCCAAACCGCCGGAAGAGGTCAAACCGGCGTTCGATGACGCTATCAAAGCGCGCGAAGACCAACAGCGTTTGATCAACGAAGCCGAAGCTTATCGCAACGAAGTCCTCCCCAAGTCCCGTGGCGCCGCAGCACGAGTTTTGGCAGAGGCGAACGCTCATAAATTCAAGGTGATTGCAGAAGCCCAAGGTGAAGCCAGCCGCTTCGAACTGCTGTTGGCGGAATATCAAAAGGCTTCCCAAGTGACTCGTCAGAGGCTGTATTTGGATACAGTACAATCGGTATTATCGAAGACCAGTAAAGTGGTCATTGACACCAAGGGCGGCAACAACATCCTGTACCTACCACTAGACAAGCTGATTGAGCGGGGGACCCAGGTCCCACCCTCGATGATGCGTCCATCAAACTCAGAGGTCATGGTGCCGGAAACGATAAGCCCAACATCGGAAGCCAGCAGCAATCTGAGACAGCGAGATATGCGATAATGAATGCCCCCAGAATCCTAATACCGCTAGCGATCGTGGTCATCGCAATTTATTCGGCCGCGTTTACCGTAGGGGAAACAGAGACCGCCATATTATTCAGGCTTGGCGAAATAAAACGCGCCGACTTTAAACCGGGGCTGCATTTCAAAGTCCCGTTGATCAACAACGTCAAAAAATTTGACGACCGGCTATTGTCACTGGACTTCGAGCCCCAACGCTTCCTCACCAAAGAAAAGA
>JBOIEE010000055.1:0-15952 GCA_050740975.1 Gammaproteobacteria bacterium
AGACCAAAAGTCATTGGCACGCCTTGAGTCCGCCCTCTACCACGCGCGCGGCTCCCGGCTCCTCATCGGCGATGACCGAGCGTTAGGATCTCATATTTGTCTTTATCACTGGAGCCTTCTTGCAGAAGGCATCTCCCGAGATCGCGCGAATAAACTCGCACATCAAGAGTTCCGAGCAATCCTGTGTCTAAGCCGTCTGGTGGTTGGGATCTCGTATATGAGCATTTGGTCGGTATCTTAACACTCAGTCCAGCTGAGTTAGATACTTCCTGTTTGGCGTGCCAGGCTCTATCCGCCGTCGAACTATTTGCGTCTAGCCTGCTTCTGCTCGTTGTGTTGGCAGGATTGGCTGGAGGAATCGCGAGGGATGAGCTTGGAAAGCGAGGGTCGGAAAATTAATCCACGCTCCCAGCTCCCCGAAACAGCAAGAGCCTCACGCTTAGAAACACCCCTGCCGCCATCCCTGCCATGATGTAGATCCGTGTCTTCTAGGCCGAGCGAGGTAGCGCGCGCCGATTATGAGCGCCCCGCCCACGATCATCAGCAGCGTGAAATCCGGGTGCTAATGCTGTCTGATGGCGCATCTTCCGGATGTAGCGCTTGTCAACCATGCGCCCCCAGACGTGGCGTAACGCGCCGAAATTCGTATCTCGACCATAGTTCACCGCGCCACCACCCGTGCCACTAAAGTCTTGAGATAGGCCGTCTCCGGGATCGCCGGGTGAACGGGATGATCTTGGGACTGGGAACCGAGCTCGAGAAATTGCAGCTCGCGGGCCTGTGCGCGGGCGCCGGCAAACACCTGTTGGGCGAAGCCCTCGCGCTCGGCATGATAAGAACAGGAACTGGTGACCAAAATTCCGTCTGGGGCGAGCACTTGCATCGCGAGTTGGTTGATCCGGCGATACGCGAGCAGACCTTGCGCGAGGTCTTTCTTGCGTTTGATGAAAGCGGGTGGATCCAGAACCACCATATCGAAGCGCTCGCCTTCCTCTTTTAGCGCGCGCAACACCGCGCTCGCGTCGCCGCGGATGGCGCGCACGCAGTGCTCGAGCCCGTTGCGGGTGGCGTTTTTGTTTAGGTATTCGAGTGCGAGCGCTGATGCGTCCACACACACCACCTCTCTGGCGCCAGCGGCGGCGGCGGCGAGGCCAAATCCACCGAGGTAACTGTACACGTCAAGAACGCGCTGCCCGGGCGCGTAGCGAGCCATCCTGGCGCGGTTGTCGCGCTGATCGTAATACCAGCCGGTCTTTTGTCCGATCAGTAACGGAACCTCGAACTCCACGCCATGCTCCGTCAGGAGTACGGTCTCGGGCACCCGGCCGAAGGCGATGCGGGTGTATTGGGGCAGTCCTTCGAGCTTCCGCAGGGGCATATCGTTACGCAATAAAATCCCCACAGGCTGGAGGAGATCCCGCAGGTTCGCCAGCACGGTCTCAGTCAAGGCTTCCATTCCAGCGGTACTCATTTGGGCCACAAGCACATCGCCATAGCAGTCCACCACGAGCCCTGGCAGCCCGTCACTCTCCGCGAACGCGAGGCGAAAGAAACGGGTGGAAAACAAGCGTTGCCGCAGTATCAAGGCCTCGCGCAAGCGTTCCCCGATGAGCGTGTCCAGCGGGATCCGGCGCTCGTGCCGGTTCAACAGTCTGGCCAAGATCAGGGTACGGGGATTAGCGTAACCACTGCCTATGAACCCTCCCCGGTAGTCGTAGATCTCTACGGCTTGGCCGGGCGAGAGCCCAGAGATGGGTGTCGTCGTGGTGTCGATTTCGTTGCTGAATACCCAAGGGTGGCCGCCTCGCAAGCGGCGCTCCTCGCCTTTTTTGAGGCGCAGAAGTACTCCTGGATGATCTGCAGGGATGGGCTCGTTTAGCGCGTGATCGTGCACGGCTCAGCCCGCCCTCCGCCTCGAGAGCGCTTCTTCATTCTGGGCGAAAATGCGTCCATGATTTCGCTATGCTATCATTTATTACTTTATTGTTGGCTTGATATATTTTTGTATAGTTAGAACTTTTTCGCCGCGGCCGGGCTAACGGTCGGGGTGTTGTGTTCCCAAGGGTAAGGTTCTTTTATGGCCGAGTTCGCCAGGCAAATCCTTCCAATAAACATCGAAGACGAAATGCGCCAGTCCTATATGGACTACGCCATGAGCGTGATCGTGGGGCGCGCCTTACCCGATGTGCGCGATGGCCTGAAACCGGTACACAGAAGAGTCCTCTACGCCATGAGCGAGCTCGGAAATGAGTGGAACAAGCCGTATAAAAAAGCGGCTCGTGTGGTGGGAGATGTCATCGGTAAGTACCACCCGCATGGCGAAGTAGCCATCTACGACACCATCGTGCGCATGGCTCAGCCATTTTCGCTACGCTACATGCTGATCGACGGGCAAGGCAACTTCGGTTCGGTGGACGGGGATGCGCCTGCGGCCATGCGTTATACCGAGATCCGGATGGCGCGCATCACGCACGAGATGCTGGCGGATATCGGCCAGGAAACGGTCGATTTTGTCGCCAATTACGACGAGTCCGAACGAGAACCTTCGGTGCTGCCGGCGCGTATTCCGAATCTGCTGGTCAATGGGTCGAGCGGGATAGCGGTAGGCATGGCGACGAATATACCACCGCACAACCTCAACGAGGTGATCGACGCCTGCGTCGCGTTAATCGATCGCCCTGAGGCCTCGGTCGCAGATCTGATGCAGCACATACCCGGGCCGGATTTTCCCACCGCGGCCATCATCAACGGCTCTGAAGGAATACGGGAAGCCTATCACACCGGGCGCGGGCGGATCCGCTTGCGCGCGCGCACCGAGATCGAAGAGTACCATGAGGGTGCCCAGCGCCTAGTTGTCACCGAGCTGCCCTACCAAGTGAACAAAGCGCGGCTGATGGAGCGCATTGCCGAATTGGTCAAGGAAAAAAAGGTTGAAGGCATACGCGAGATGCGCGACGAGTCGGACAAGGATGGCATGCGCATGGTGATAGAGCTGCGCCGGGGAGAGCTCGCGGAAGTCGTGCTGAATAACCTTTATCAACACACCCAGCTTGAGACTGTCTTCGGAGTCAACGCGGTGGCTCTCGATCGCGGCCAGCCGAGGACACTGGATCTCAAGCAACTGCTCGAATGCTTTCTGTATCACCGCCGCGAGGTGGTCACCCGGCGCACCCTGTTTGAGTTGCGCAAGGCCAGAGAACGGGCGCACGTGTTGGAGGGGCTGGCGGTCGCCCTGGCTAATATCGACCCCATCATCGCGTTGATCAAGGCTTCAGCGACTCCCGCCGAAGCCAAGCACGCGTTGCTCGATCGGCATTGGGTAAGCGGGGTGGTGACCGAGATGCTACAGCGCGCCGGCGCCGATCGCTCCCGCCCCGACACACTTTCCCGCGAGTACGGCTTGGGAGAGTCGGGATACCGCTTGTCACCGGAACAGGCGCAATCCATCCTAGATCTCCGACTGCAAAGGTTAACGGGTCTGGAGCAAGACAAGATCCTGGAAGAATACCGGCAGATCCTGGCGCGCATCGATGAGTTGCTGGACATACTGGCGCGGCCGGGCCGACTGATGACGGTGATCCGCGAGGAGTTACTGGCGATTCGTAGTCAATTCGGCGACCAGCGGCGCACCGAGATCATCGATACTCAGCAGTACGTCAATATGGAGGACTTGATTGCCGAAGAGGATGTGGTGGTAACGCTGTCTCATGCCGGTTATGCCAAATCGCAACCGGTGAGCGAATACCGGGCGCAGAAGCGCGGCGGCAAGGGCAAAACGGCGGTGGTGATGCGGGAGGAGGACTTCATCGACCGCTTGTTTATCGCCAGCACTCACGACACCTTGCTCGCTTTCTCTAGCCTTGGAAAGGCGTACTGGTTGAAGGTATATGAGATCCCACAGGCGGGACGCGCCGCGCGCGGACGGCCCCTGATCAACCTGCTGCCCTTAGAGGACGACGAGCGGATCACAGCGCTGCTTCCGATTAAGAGCTTCGAAGCCACTGGCTTTATCCTGATGGCGACCAGTCACGGTACGGTAAAGAAGTGTGAGCTCGCCGATTTCTCCCACCCCCGCGCCAGCGGTATCATCGCCATCGACTTGCTGCCAGAGGATCGGCTGGTGGGTGTAGCGCTGACTGATGGGGAGCAACAGGCCATGCTGTTCAGCTCCTCGGGCAAGGCGATTTGTTTCCACGAGTCCGACGTGCGCCCCATGGGAAGGGTTGCGCGGGGGGTGCGGGGCATTCGTTTGGGGCCTGGAAATCGCGTCATTTCGCTGCTGATCGTGGAGCCCGAAAGCAACGTATTGACAGCTACAGAGAATGGCTATGGCAAGCGCACGCCAATCGCGGAGTTCCCGCTGCAGGCACGCGGCGGGCAAGGCGTGATCGCGATCCAGACCTCGTCGCGCAATGGTGGATTGGTTGGAGCGGTAACCGTGCGACAAGAAGACGAGATCATGCTCATCAGCGACCGCGGAATGTTGGTTCGAACGCCGGCGGTTGATATCTCACAGGTCGGCAGAAACACCCAGGGCGTGCGTTTGATCCAGCTGGGGGAAGGGGAGCATCTGGTGGGTGTGGAACGGGTCATCGACGTAAACGGTGATGGGGAAGAATGAATCCGCTCGAAAAGCTTTATCCACGATCCGAGAGGCGGTACTCATCCCGTACCTTAGCTTGGGATCCATCAAGCACCGGCCAATGGTAGTGCCCGACGGGAGCTTAGATGTCGCGCGCGTGGGGCCGGCGCGAGAATGGCGGTGAACGGCGGCTTCGTATGTCAGAAGAGCTAAAAAATCTGCGCGCCCAGATCGATGAGCTCGATGAGCGATTGTTACAGATGATAAACGAGCGAGGGCGGCTCGCGAGACGGATCGCAGCGGTCAAGGGTCCGGAATCGCTGGAGGCCCATTACCGACCGGAGCGTGAAGCCCAAGTGCTAAGGCGCATCATCGCGCACAACGACGGACCGCTTTCCGACGAGGAAATGGCACGCTTGTTCCGCGAGGTCATGTCGGCCTGCTTGGCTTTGGAACAGCGGCTCAATGTCGCCTTTCTCGGCCCGGCCGGCACATTTACCCAGACTGCGGCGCTCAAGCATTTTGGGCACTCCGTGACGACCACACCGTTTGGCACCATAGGGGATGTGTTTCGCGAAGTCGAGGCCGGCAATTGTCATTTTGGGGTCGTGCCGGTGGAAAATTCGATAGAGGGGGTGGTCAACCACACTCTAGATATGTTTATGAACTCACCGCTAAAGATCTGCGGAGAAGTTGAGCTGCGCATCCACCATCACTTACTGGCAAGCGGAGGGGTTTTAACTGACATCGAGCGGGTATATGCCCATCAACAAGCTTTGGCGCAATGCCGTCGGTGGTTGGATTACAACCTACCCCGCGCCGACCGCATCGCGGTGAACAGCAACGCGGAGGCCGCGCACCGCATCGTCGGTGTAGCAGGAGCCGCGGCCATCGCCGGCGAGTCCGCCGCCGAGTTGTATGCGCTTTGCGCCCTTGCTTCTAACATCGAAGACGAGGCGGAGAACACCACGCGTTTTCTCATCATCGGCCACCGTAGCACTCCTGCCAGCGGCGAAGACAAGACTTCTTTGCTGTTCTCCATGCCTAACCAACCCGGCGCGCTCTACCATGCATTGGAAGCTTTTGCCAACCATGGTGTCAGCATGATGCGCATAGAATCCAGACCCTCTCGGCGGGGGTTGTGGGAGTATGCCTTCTTCGTGGACCTCGAAGGCCATGTGGAAGAGCAAGCGGTAGCGGCTGCATTGGAGGAATTGCGAAGCCATGCATCGGTGTTGAAGATCCTGGGCGCGTATCCGCGTGCCGTGCTTTAAGCAGCCCAGGAAGCTCGTGGGCGCGATGGTGGTAGTTACCGCCAATCCCGTCACGTTCCAGGACATCCTTCGGTGCGGCAAGAGTGCTGGAGCCCCGCAATTGCTGAACAAGTATTAACGAGCCATGGTTTGTGATTATCTCGCGCTTGCTGCACCGGGGGTGCGCGAGCTCACGCCTTATAATCCGGGAAAGCCCATAGAAGAGCTCAAGCGCGAGCGCCGGTTGAGCGATGTGGTCAAATTGGCTTCTAATGAAAATCCGCTCGGCCCTAGCCCGCGTGCCTTAGAAGCGATTGAGAACAGCTTGCCGCACATCGCCCGCTACCCGGATGGCAGCGGATATGCTCTTAGAGCCGCACTCAGCTCCCACCTCGGCGTCAGCCCCAGCCAGATCACCTTAGGCAATGGTTCTAACGACGTCTTGGAGCTGGTTGCACGCACCTTCGTTACTCACGCCGACGAGGTGGTGTTTTCGCAGCATGCGTTCGCCGTGTATCCCTTGGTGACCCAAGCCTTGGATGCCCGCGCTGTCGTTACCCCAGCCCAAAACTGGAGCCATGACTTGGAGGCGATGCGACAGGCGGTAACCGCCCGCACCCGCCTGGTGTTTATCGCGAACCCGAATAATCCTACAGGAACTTGGCTGGGCCGCGCGCGCTTGGAAGCGTTCTTGGCGGCCATGCCGGAGCATGTGATCGTAGTGGTGGATGAGGCTTATTCTGAGTATGTGGAGGAGCCGGAGTATCCGGATGGGATTAGCCTTCTTGCCGTATTTCCGCAACTGGTTGTGACCCGTACCTTTTCTAAAATCCATGGCTTGGCTGGCTTGCGCATCGGCTACGCGGTGTCTCATCCAGTGGTCGCGGAACTGATGAACCGCGTGCGGCAGCCGTTTAATTGCAATAGCCTAGCCCTCGCGGCGGCGCAGGCCGCCTGTGCCGATCGAGTCCACGTGGAGAAAAGCAAAGAGATAAACAAGCAAGGGCTGCAGCAACTGACGCAGGCGTTTCGCTCGCTTAGCCTGAGCTACATCCCGTCGGTAGCTAACTTTGTGTGCGTGGATATGGGAAGCTACGCCATGCCCATCTTCGAAGCCCTGCTTCAGCAGGGGGTGATCGTGCGTCCGGTGGCGAATTACGGCTTGCCACATCATTTGCGGGTCACTATCGGCTTGCCGCACGAGAATACGCGCTTTGTGCAGGCCTTAAGGGGAGTGTTGCGCAGTCATGGTGACGCATGAATCGATAAGCGATGTATCGCGTTCGGCGTGCATTGAGCATCTGGGGCTGATCGGCGTTGGGCTGATCGGCGGCTCGCTTGCGCGCGCCCTGCGCCGTGCTGGAGCCGTTTCGCATATCACCGGGTTTTCGATAAATCGGCCCGAGCTGGAAAAGGCCGTTGAGCTGGGGGTGATCGATGCCTATGCCGAGGACGCCGCAGAGGCCGTGGCGGGCGCGGATATGGTGGTTGTGGCCGTGCCGCTTGGTGCCATGGATTCGATCTTCGCCGAGATCAACCCTGCGCTGGGGAATGAGACCGTGATCACAGATGTCGGAAGCGTTAAGCACTGCGTGGTCCAAGAAGCGCGAGCAACCTTAAGTCGGCACTGGCCTCGCTTTGTGCCTGCTCACCCAGTGGCGGGGACCGAGCGCAGCGGCGTGGAAGCTTCTTTTGCCCAGCTCTTTGATGGGCACCGAGTAGTGTTGACGCCTTTGGCAGACACCGAGCTTTCGGCGGTGCAGCGAGTCGCAGCGATGTGGGAGTCGGCCGGCGCCATCGTGGAGCGCATGAGTATTGACGATCACGACCTAATCCTTGCCGCGAGCAGCCACCTGCCCCATGTGCTCGCCTATGTGCTGGTGCAGACCTTGGCCACTCAAACCCGATGCGATGACATTCTTCGCTTAGCCGCAGGGGGCTTTGCCGATTTCACCCGCATCGCCTCGAGTGATCCGCGCATGTGGCATGACATCGTGCTGGCTAATCGGGACGCCATCCTCGCCATCGCCGAGCGCTTCGGAGACAACGTCACTGCGCTGCTCAGTGCCCTCAGATCGGGTGACAGTGACGGTGTAACCGCAGTTTTCGGCGGCGCAAAAAAAGTTCGGGACGAATTCGAGGCCCAACGACGACAGCGTTGTTTGGGATCCGGTCCTCCGACTCCCGGGGCGCGCCTGTGAGCGGCGGATCGCTCACGCTTTTGGTTGATCCCTGTCGCAAACTTTGCGGGAGCTTGCAAGTACCCGGAGACAAGTCTATCTCTCATCGTGCACTGATGCTTAGCGCTATCGCCGAGGGGAGGAGCCAGATCCGAGGCTTCCTCGAAGGGGAGGATACTTTAGCCACCCTGGCCGCATTGCAGGCCATGGGCGTGGAAGTGGATCGTCCCAAAGCCGGCCGACTCAGCGTGCAGGGCGTCGGGTTACATGGGCTTAGCCCACCATCTCGGGCTCTGGATTTAGGAAACTCGGGCACTGCTATGCGCCTGATGGCGGGCTTGCTCGCCGGCCAGCGGTTTGATTCGGAGCTGAAAGGCGATCCCTCTCTCTCGCAGCGCCCCATGGGGCGCATCGTGGATCCGCTCAGGCGCATGGGTGCGAAGCTGCAGTGTGTTGGGGCAGGGTGTACTCCCCCATTGCACATTGCCGGCGGACAAAAACTGGTGGGGATCCATTATCAGATGCCGGTCGCGAGCGCGCAGGTCAAATCCTGCCTGCTATTGGCTGGTTTGTATGCCGGTGGCGAGACGCGGGTGATTGAGCCGGCTCCTTCCAGGGACCACACGGAACGCATGTTGGAGCAGTTTGGATATCCTACCCCCCGCGGAGCCGGTGGAGTTTCTATGCAAGGACAGGGGGAACTGTTCGCGACCAGCATTGAGGTGCCGGCCGATCTCTCCTCTGCCGCGTTTTTTATCGTGGGGGCCGCAATCGCGCCGGGATCGGACTTATTGCTGCGATCGGTGGGGGTCAATCCCACCCGAACGGGGGTGATCGAAATCTTGCGGAAGATGGGAGCAGATATCGTCTTGCTCAATCAGCGCAGCGCTGGCTCTGAGCCGACGGCGGACATCCGTGTGCGCGGTGCCCGCCTGCATGGAATTGAAATCGATCCGTTTTGGGTGCCGCTTGCGATCGACGAGTTCCCCGCTTTATTCCTTGCCGCCGCGTGTGCCGACGGGCAAACACGAGTTACCGGGGCCGCGGAGTTGCGGGTCAAAGAAAGCGATCGCATCGAGGTTATGGCGAAAGGGTTGCGGGCGCTTGGTATCCATGCCCAAAGCACGGCGGATGGCATGATCATCGAGGGTGGGACACTGCGGGGTGGCGTTGTTGACAGCCGAGGCGATCACCGCGTCGCTATGGCCTTCGTAATGGCCGCGTTGCGTTCCAGCGAGCCTGTCCAAATACTGGACTGCGCAAACATCGCGACCTCCTACCCGCAGTTTCTGCAACACGCACGCGCTGTCGGTTTGGATGTCGTCTCGCGCGAATGAGCCCGCCGGTGATTGCGGTGGATGGGCCGAGCGGTACCGGCAAGGGCGTTTTATGCCAGCGGCTTGCTCGCTATTTGCACTGGCACCTGCTGGATAGCGGGGCGGTATATCGTAGCTTGGCGTACCTGGCCTTAAAGACAGGGGCCTGTTTGGAAAACCCGGAACAGCTTGCCCGGCTCGCGGGCGGTCTCGATATCAGTTTTCGCGCTCTCGACGAGATCCGGGTGCTGGTCGGGGGCGAGGATGTGACGGAGTCAATACGAGCGGAGGAGTGTGGCAGCACCGCTTCGCGCATCGCGGAACATCCCGAAGTGAGGCAGGCATTGCTGGCTAAGCAACGTGTGTTCCGAAAGCCGCCGGGACTGATCGCCGATGGGCGAGACATGGGTACGGTCGTGTTTCCCGCGGCCGCGCTCAAGCTATACCTCACGGCGAGCCCGGAAGAGCGCGTCGGAAGGAGATATAAGCAGTTGAAAGAAAAAGGCATTGATGTTAACCTTCAGCGATTATCCCAGGATATTGCGGAGCGCGATAGACGAGACCGTGAGCGTGTTGTCGCACCGCTGATACCGGCGCCTAACGCCGTTATCATAGACACCACGGAAATGGGGATCGAGGCGGTGGCGCGGCGGGCAATACAGTTGATCACCGAGTGGGGCTTGGCATAAGGGGTAGTCCAATGTCTATAGATTAATCTATTAATTATTAAGACTACGGCATGCGTGGGTTATGGTCGTAGTGCAGGATAGGATGATATGGCGGAAAGTTTTGCGGAGTTATTCGAACAGACACAAATAGCAGCGAAAATGCGTCCGGGCACGATCGTTATCGGCAAGGTCTTGGATATCCGGCCCGATGTGGTGGTAGTGAGCGCGGGCTTCAAGACAGAAGCGATGATCCCAAAGGAGCAGTTTCAGGACGACAAGGGGGTCTTGGAGGTCACCATTGGGGACGAGGTGGATGTTGCGCTCGACGCGGTTGAAGATGGGTTCGGCGCCACCCGACTGTCTCGGGAGAAGGCCAAGCGCGCCAAGGCCTGGAGCGAGTTGGAAGAAGCGCACAAAGAAGGCTCAACGGTCACTGGGGTGATAACCGACAAAGTAAAGGGTGGATTTACGGTCGATGTCAAGGCGATCCGTGCCTTCCTTCCCGGTTCCCTGGTTGACGTGCGTCCCGTGCGCGATACCAGTTATCTCCACGGGAAACCGCTGGAGTTCAAAGTAATCAAGGTAGACAAAAAGCGCAACAATGCCGTGGTCTCTCGACGCGCCGTGGTCGAAAGCGAAAACAGTGCTGAGCGAGAAGCCCTGCTGGAAAATTTGAAAGAAGGTGCGGTGTTAAAAGGCACTGTCAAAAATCTCACAGACTACGGGGCCTTTATCGATCTTGGGGGTATAGATGGCCTGTTACACATCACCGATGTAGCATGGAAAAGAGTCAGGCACCCGAGCGAGGTGCTGACGCTTGGCGCGGACATCGATGTCAAAGTGCTTAAGTTTGACCGGGAACGGATGCGGGTGTCGCTGGGCTTAAAGCAGCTTGGCGAAGATCCATGGGGTGACTTAGCGCGCCGCTGCCCAGCCGGTGCCCGGTTATTCGGCAAAGTGACCAATATTGCGGATTACGGGTGTTTTGTCGAAATAGAAGAGGGGGTGGAGGGCTTAGTCCACGTCTCAGAAATGGACTGGGTCAATAAGAATGCACATCCGGGGAAGTTGGTTCATCTCGGTCTGGAGGTCGAGGTGATGGTGCTCGATATCGATGAGGAGCGTCGGCGTATATCGCTTGGCATGAAACAATGCCGTCCGAATCCCTGGGAGGCGTTTGCCGCCAATCACAGCAAAGGGGATCAAGTCCAGGGAACGATAAAGTCGATCACTGATTTTGGTATCTTCATCGGATTGGAAGGCGGTATCGATGGCTTGGTGCATTTGTCGGATCTGTCCTGGTCTGTCTCCGGCGAGGAGGCGGTGCGAAACTTCAAGAAGGGAGAGGTGATCGAGGCGGCGGTTTTATCGGTGGACGCGGAGCGAGAACGGATCGCGCTGGGTGTCAAACAGTTAGAACAAGACCCTTTGTCGCAATACCTAGCCGAGCACCCCAAGGGTAGTTCCGTGAAGGGTAAAGCGGGAAAAGTGGATGCCAAGAGCGTCGTAGTGTCTTTGACGGATCGTGTGGAGGGGTATATCCGTGTCTCCGAATTGTCACGGGCTCCAGTCGATGATGCGCGCAAGCTGGTGAAGGTCGGGGATGAAGTGGAGGCCATGCTGATCGGGGTGGACCGCAAAAAGCGTATCCTCACGCTATCGGTGAAAGCAAAAGAGGCGGAGGACGAGGAAAAAGCGATCAAGGAATATAGCGTCGACAGCGAAAGCGCGGGTGGAACTAAGTTGGGAGAGATCTTGAAACACCAGTTGAACAATCAGGAGGGTTGAGCGCTGGTGAAAAAATCGCGAGTGAAGGAAAGGGCATTTTGCATCCTCGGCGCGCCGAACAGAGGGCCTCTCCCTGGCCCTGGCTTTCCGCTGGAGCAAGAGGACCGTTTCGCCGGGAACAGAAACGGCGTATAAGCTTCGAAAAAGCGAGCCTCAGGGCGTGAGACGAGCAACCGAAATGTATATTGAAATACGTGAGGATCCCGAGTACGGCGGGAAAGCCAGGGCCAGGGAGTGGCCCTGTTTTGGCGCGCCGAGGATGCAACGCGCGGTTAGAGCGCGGTAGATTTTTTCGCAAGCTTTCAGCTCCGCGTTTGTCGGGTGGGGCGTCCAGAGACTCAAACCGAGAAAAACTAAGGTGAGTATGACTAAATCCGAGCTTATTGAATCCTTAGCGCACAAGCAATCCCAGTTGGGATACCGCGATGTCGAGTTGGCGGTGAAAACGATCCTCGAGCGTATGACTCGGACCTTATCTAAGGGTGAGCGCATCGAGATCCGCGGATTCGGCAGTTTTTCCCTGCACTACCGACCACCGCGGGTGGGGAGAAATCCAAAGTCCGGGTATGCCGTATCGTTAGCAGCAAAGCATGTCCCGCATTTTAAACCCGGCAAGGAGCTTCGCGAACGGGTCAACGCCCAACGCCCGCCGGATTAGAAGCTGATTTGCCGGCAATTTCCAATAGGTTCCCTAAGAGGTCTCGGTGCATTTTTCAGAGCCCTTAGGGAATTGCTGGGGGCCCTGATCCGCTCCGGCAAAACCACCCTTCGTTATCCATCTCGATGCGCTCGGCGGCGCAGACCTGCGGTGATGGCGTTTTTCTGATGATGTTACCCGATCTGACCCTGAATATGGTGTGGTTTCTTCTGCCGGTCGCCGCAGCAAGCGGGTGGCTGGCGGCGCGACGCCTTTACACCAACAAGGGATCTGCGGGGCGCCCTTTCATGGCGCCCGAGTACTTCAAGGGCTTGAGTTACCTACTCAACGAGCAACAAGACAAGGCCATTGAGATCTTCACCCGCTTGTTGGACCTCGAAAGCGATACAGCGGAGATCCACCTTGCGCTGGGAAACCTGTTTAGGCGGCGGGGAGAGGTAAGTCGCGCGATCCAAATCCATCAAAACCTGGCTGCTTGGCCGAGCTTGGACGATGAGCAGCGCAGCGCGGCCCTGTTTGAGCTGGCTTTGGATTACATGCGTTCCGGCTTGTTGGACAGGGCAGAGTCGATGTTTCATGAGGTAACCCAAGCGGGGAGCTATCGGGGGGCGGCGCTGCAGAAGCTGGTCGATATTTATCAGCAAGAGAAAGATTGGGACAAGGCGATCTCCTACGCCCTGGAATCCGGCGCCGCCTCTGGGGTCGACATGAATCCACGTATCGCACAGTTTTATTGCGAGCGAGCGGAAAACGAGGCCGCTAGCGGGGACATCCGAAAGGCCATCCAGTCGACAAAACACGCTCTGGCGGCCGATCCGAACTGCGTCAGGGCGAGTATGCTTGAGGCTGAATTACGCAAACGCTCGGGAAGGTTGGATAAGGCGATCAAAGCCTATGAACGCGTCGAGCAGCAGGATCCGGATTTTGTGAACGAGGTGATCTATCCGCTGCAAGAGTGCTACCGGCAACTGGACAGGTTGGATGCGTTCGTCGACTATCTCGAACGCTTGTCTCAAAGGCGGCGCGGGGTCACCCCGGTGCTCGTGTTAGCCGAGTTGCTCGCGCAGCGCAGCGGCAAACGACAGGCCATCGATTATCTCAACGATACCCTGCGGGATACTCCCTCCTTGCGTGGGCTAAGCCGCATGATCGATTATGCCCTGGAAGAAGCGGAAGACGGTGCCCGTGACGACCTGATGTTATTGAAAGCGTTTACCGATCGCTTGCTGGAGGGGCGGGCGCTTTATAAATGCCGCCACTGTGGGTTTAGTGGCCGATCGTTACACTGGCAATGCCCGGGTTGCCGTTATTGGGTGACCATGCGGCGCATCCGCGGTATTGGGGGAGAGTGAGCGGGGCCAAGGTGGGTAAGACGGGATCGGCAACTCTGAAAGCACTTATCCCGCAAGCGGGAACGGGTAGCGACAGTGGAAACGGGCTTAACCCTTTGGCGGCCCGCTTTCCGGAAGTCGTCGGCGAGCAGCAATCGTGGGCACATCTCTATGGCAGCGCAAAAGCCTTAGCCCTCGGCGCAGCCGCCCGCCGTGCTGCGAGACCGGTCGTTATTATTGCACAAGATACGCGGCGCGCTAATCGGCTCCAGGAGCAGTTGTGTTTTTACCATGCAGGAGCGCAGGGATTCGTGATCCGCGGTTTTCCCGGGTGGGAGGTACTGCCCTACGATCATTTCTCCCCCTATCACGATATCGTGTCCGAGCGCCTGGCGACCCTTAGCATCTTGCCCGGCATGCAGCGTGGAGTCGTGGTGGTCTCGGTGCAGACCTTGATGCAGAGACTTGCGCCACCGAGCTACATCCGTTCCAACTCCCTGGTGCTTGAGGCCGGACAAGCGATTGACAGGGAGGCGTTCCGCAAGGAACTCGAGGCTGCAGGATATCGCTGCGTTCCAGAAGTCGAGGAGCATGGAGATTTTGCCGCCAGAGGCTCTTTATTGGATATTTTCCCCATGGGCGGTGAGGTGCCGTACCGAATCGACTTATTGGACGATGAAATCGACAGCATCAGAGCGTTTGATCCGGAAACGCAGCGCTCCCAGGAACTGGTCCCACGGGTGTGCGTGTTACCCGCTCACGAGTTTCCGCTGACCAAAGAGGGCATTACTCGGTTTCGTGCCGCCTGGCGCGTGCGCTTCAGCGGGCGGCCTATGGATGCGCCCGTTTATCGGGATGTCAGTGCTGCGCTCGCGCCTGCGGGCGTGGAGAGCTATCTGCCCTTGTTTTTCGAGCAAACCGCGACCCTTTTTGACTACTTATCCGAAGACGCGGTAATGGTCCTGGATGAGGGTGTCGAGCCTGCGATGGAAAGGTTCTGGCAAGAGATCCAAGCACGTTACGGATCCCGTTGCCACGATCCAGAGCGCCCGTTGCTGGAGCCGCACGCTTTATTCTCCTCCCCGGATGAGCTACTCCCACGTATCGGCCAACACCCCGTGGTGCGCCTGAGCGGGGTGCAGGAAAACTCAGCCCATCAGGTATTTTCAACCCGCCTGCCACCCCAGATCCCGGTGGATGCCCGAGCCCAAGATCCTTTGACGGTGCTGAAGCGGTTTTTGGACACCTATAGCGGGCGGGTGTTGTTGGTGGCGGAAACCAAAGGCAGGCGTGAGACGCTACTGGAGCTTCTTTCCCGGCATGGACTGAGGCCGCAGCCGGTGCAGGGATGGCACGAGTTTCTCACCCAAGATCCTCGGCTTTGTGTAACCGTCATGCCGCTGGACGAAGGCGCTTTAGTGGAGCAGCCCACGCTCGCAGTGATCACGGAAGCCCAACTTTTCGGAGATCGCGCGGCACAACGCCGTCGGCGACGCAGAGGACGCGAGCCGGAGGCGCTGCTGCGCGACCTCACGGCTCTGCACCCGGGCGCGCCAGTGGTGCATGAGGAACACGGCGTTGGTCGCTATGGGGGATTAGTCTCTCTGGAAACCGGGGGGTTGCTGGGGGAATACCTCCAACTCGAGTATGCGGATGGGGACAAGCTTTACTTGCCTATCTCCTCGTTACATCTCCTCACTCGCTATAGTGGTGTGGACCCCGATCACGCGCCCTTGCATAAGCTCGGGAGTGGCCAGTGGCAGCGAGCGCGGGAGAGGGCGGCAAAGCGCATTCGTGATGTAGCCGCGGAGTTGTTGGAAATCCATTCCCGACGCGCCGCTCGCATAGGGAATTCTTTTTTCATCGACCCGGACGCCTATGCAAGCTTTGTGCAGGGCTTCCCGTTTGAAGAGACACCGGATCAGGAAGCAACTATCGCAGCGGTATTGCAGGACATGCAGGTCGAAGCACCCATGGATCGCTTGGTTTGCGGCGATACCGGATTCGGAAAGACGGAAGTGGCGCTAAGGGCGGCGTTCGTGGTCATCAACAACGGTCAGCAAGCAGCGGTATTGGTTCCGACCACCTTGCTGGCGCAGCAGCACTTACAGACCTTTAAAGACCGCTTTTCCGACTGGCCTGTTCGCGTTGAACAGTTATCGCGTTTTCTCAATAA
>JBOIEE010000056.1:0-2973 GCA_050740975.1 Gammaproteobacteria bacterium
GCAGCACCGATCGGCGGCAAGCGGCAGGCCACACTCATTCAGTTCGAGCACTTAATCGTAGTCGCCGCACTGTGCGGACGCGAAGTTGTCTCGCCGGCACTGTTGCGCCGCAACCTCAGGCATCAATCTCCTGGCCTTGCACGACCGGCGTTTTCGCATCGGTTCAGCACTGCTCGAGGGTACCGGTTTGTGCCACCCCTGCTCGCGCATGGAGGAAGCTTTGGGGCAAGGCGGTTATAACGCAATGCGTGGGCACGATGGCATAACCGCCCGTGTGCTCGAAGGCGGGTTGGTACAGATAGGCGATTGGGTAGAGGCCGCCGACGATACGCTCTGGCCCCAGCCGCCCCATATTACCAGAGATGCTAGTCGCTAACCGGCCAAGAGCAGTCGATCGCGTTATTCTAACACCGGTCGTTCGCGGTAGCCGGGGCAGGCATTCAATGGAGAACTGCCTAAAGTCCGCTATTCCGAAACTGGGGTCCGTTCCTGAAATGCAGATCGAGTTCTCAAAGGATATCGCTCCGAAGACTCTATGGAATTCGAGGGAAGAAATTTATCCTGAGCCGCTGTAAAAAATCTGCGCAGCGATCTTTGAGAGCCGCCAGGCCCGAGATCCCGCTCCCGAAGAGCCTTCAGCTGCTCCCGGCTCGCCTCAACAAACGCTCGCGACACACTGGCCGAAGACAAACCAATGGCGCCCGGCAACACTTCCGCGGCCGACGCATAGTTGCGTCACGATTCTTGCGTGTTCGGCAGCGCCGCCCAGCTCTCCAGAAGACCCTCCTAAGCGCGCCAGTCCCGTACCCGAGGCACGCGCACCCGATGACGCTGGCCTTCACCGCCCCCGGATTCGCACCGTGGCGATACACCTCGCCACCTCGACTGTAGCGCGCCCGCGCCAACGCACATGCGAAACGCAAGTATCGGACACCTGCTTCCGACGTTAGAGGAACACCGTTCGCTTGCAACCCACATTTTGATTCTAACATGCGACCTTCCGTGAACGGCTCGAGTTGTGATGGGGCTTGTCGCTCAGAGCATAAAGATCCGGAACAGCAGGCCGATATATGGAGTAATGATCCCGGCGCTTCGTGCTGTTTCGTAAAACAGCCTCCGAGCGCCACCGAGTTTAACCGGAGAGGTAGATATTATGATGCGCCCTGCAGTATATGTCGTGCTTTCGAGCCTCACGCTCACCTCCTGTGGTACCACCACCAAAGAGCGGGGATTGAGCGGGGCTGGCATCGGTGCGAGCGCCGGTGCAGTCGTCGGAGCCGTCACTGGGCTCTCGGTTCTGCAAGGCGCGCTCATCGGTGGAGCGGCAGGAGGATTGACGGGCGCCTTAACGAATGAAAATCAAATTAACCTGGGCAAGCCGGTTTGGAAACAGGGTGCGGAGCGTAAAACTTCAGCCTCACAGGCCTCCCCTGACGGCTCTGCACAATCGCATATAGTGAGGAATATCCAGTCCGGCCTTACACAACTGGGCTATGCGCCGGGGCCGGCCGATGGCGTTCTAGGGGCGAAAACGAAAACGGCTATTCGTGCCTACCAGCAAAACCACGGTCTTCTCGTGGATGGTGAGGCGACTGCCCCCCTCGCCGAGCATATCCAGAGGCAGCTGTAAAAGGAGCTGAGAACATCAGTATGCACGATGCGCAGTTTAATAGTGGCGGGTGGCACGACAGGATGCACCGAACCTTCCTATATCGACTGGCTAAGAAAGGATTTCTAATGACACGTCTTATACGCATTGCATTCAGCCTCAGTGCGCTTTTCCTTTTCCCCGGTCTCGCAAACGCGGACCACGAGATCGTGAGTGAAGCATTTAACCGGGAGCTGTCGGAGGTGAACACAGCGGCCGACAAATGGGGTGACGCTCGCGTCGGGGACGAAATCGCTTCGAGAATTACCGACCTCGCAGGCTCCGAGAAAAATGCTGAAGCGCTTGTTGCTGGCCTACGAGGCGGGACGGCAATTCACCTCACGACCGTGGACGCCTTGGGGACGATCGTGTCAAAAACGACGTTCACTCCGCCGACGGGCGCAATGGGCTGGGGGAATGTGGTTGCCGCGCTCGCACTCACGGAAGTAGAACTCGCACACCGCGGGATCATGGAACCCACAGCTGAAGATGTCGCGGCGGCGATGATGGGAGGAACAATCCCCACCGGCACAGACGTGGAAGCGACAATGGAAGGCATACTTCCGCTTTGGGCACAGGGTCTCGGTTGGGGTGAGATTGCTCACAGCTGGGGTCTTCAACTCGGGCATGCGATGAAAATCATCAAAGCTCGAAAGGACCGCCAGATTGCCAAAGTCCTGAATCTCCTTCCCTAAACTAGAAGACGAATCATCCCTCTCATACATGGGGGGTATACCGGCCACTTTCGGTCATCGGGTCCGCCTAACAACGGACCAACGATTCTCACGCGCACCATCGCCTACCCTGATGAAATTTGGAAAGGTCAAGTAATGACCAAACCCTCACGCGTGGGTGTCGCGCAAGTCTCGCAAATGCGTGCCTTTGAAGCACGGGCGGCTCTTTGGGGTTGCTCCGGTCGGTCCGAGCCCCAGGAGCGAAGAAAACCAAGAAGTAGTTCGCGAGAAGCAGGCCGATTCTCAGCGCGGCCGCACAAGAGGGGGCCACGCGGCTACAACGCCGTGCGTAAGGCACATCGGTCGATAGCCTGTCCGATTCAAAACGCTGTATATCGACTTATCAAGGCATATCTTGACAGCAATCGAAGCTCATATGTTATTAATTTATAACTATATGTCCCGATAACGGACGAATTGTTCAGCTTGCATTAAGACTCAATAGGTAGACTGGCCAGCCTCGAACTAGTGTAGTGTCCGAGAAATAACTGGTGATTTGGTTTTCTTTGTTCTGCTGCGCGGTGCGGTACAGCCGGGCTTGATCTGCTCCAAAGTTTGACGGCACCGAGCGAGTTTGGTCTGGATGGATTC
>JBOIEE010000057.1:0-8714 GCA_050740975.1 Gammaproteobacteria bacterium
AGGCGGAGTCTTGGATCACCCCCCCGCCCGTACCCTGCGACTTAAACTGCTGCGGCAGCGCGAGCATATCGACCAACCAATCCAGAATATGGGTCTCAAGCTCAGTGCAAGCGGGGCTGGTCGCCCACAGCATGCCCTGCACCCCAAGCCCGGCCGACAACAATTCCCCGAGGATGGCGGGGCCGGAAGCATTGGCCGGGAAAAAGGCGAAAAAATTGGGGGACTGCCAGTGGGTGATGGCGGGGAGAATGATCGACTCTACGTCCTGCAAAACGTGTTGGAAATCCTCTCCGTGCGATGGCGGATCCGGCGGCAATTGCGCGCGGACCTGACCCGGTTGTACCCGCGGAAGCACCGGCAAGGATTCGACGCGCTCGTAGTAAGCAGCGATCCAATCCACAAGTTCGTATCCGTATTTGCGGAATTGCTGCGGCGTCATATGAAAGGATTTTTCTGTCTTTTCTAGTTCGTTCATGTTCGTTCATTGGCAGAAACGCTGGCTTCTGCTACGCTCCAATACGTTGCGGATCACATCCGGGTATCACCCCGCCAAGACAGCAATCTCGTCCAGAAGGGGACGCTCTAGCCGCGCCAAGCCGCCACTGCCGCGCTCGGCTTCGGGCAGGTATGATGCCACATGGTTGTCGGTTAGGAGTTACCCAAGATCTTGAGACAAACAACCTTGGGATCCGATGGCGCATAGAAGTCCTCTAACAGAGCGACCTCGCGATACCCGGCACGTTGATAAAACTTGCGCGTCGATTGATACTTAGCATGTCCCGAGGTATCAATATACACCCGCCTACCGCCCGCTGCCGCTATCGCCGCCTCGGCCGTCGCGAGCAGAGCCTTCCCTATCCCGCGGCCTTGAAGAGCGGGCGCGACTACTAGCCAGTAAAGATCGTAGCTCGCTTGGGTGCAAGGGATGCGCCCAAAACATGCAAAGGCCGCAAGCTCGCTGGGCGTTTCGGCAAATAGGAATTGATAGCCGCTCGCCACGCCCTTGGCGCGATATTCGCCCAGCAATTCCAGCGCGATCGACACTTCCTCCTCGCTGAAAAACCCGGTGGCGCGGGTCATGGTTTCCACCCGGCGCATGTCCTCCGCAGACGGCTTTCTGCGCAGGCTGAGCGCCTCCCAATGGGGATACCGAGCCTCATCGCGCGACCAAGATCGTTGTGCTCGCATAAAGCCTCTCCTCCTCGCGTCCTAGGCGCTATTTATCAGCAGCAACGATCCTTCGCTGAACTGCTCCCACCTCGCATCCTCTAGGATGCGCGCCACCGCCTGCGGGAAGGAGATCCCGGCCTCGGCCAGCGCCGCCGCGTATCCCGCATCGGGAGAAAGGCAGGGGTTGGCGTTTACCTCCAGCACCCATGGCCTGCCATCGCGGTCTACGCGAAAGTCCACGCGCGCATATCCGCGCAAACCAAAAACCTTCCAACAACGTTCGGCCCAATCCTTAAGCTCCGCGCGCAGCCCGTGATCCTCGGGGCGCTGCTCAAAACAGCGGATGGTGTTCCGATCCTCGAAGGAGCCGGGCTCCCACTTGGCACGGTAGTCGACGATGCGCGGCTTGTCCGGTGGATAATTACAGAAGAGCATTTCTGCAATAGGTAGCACCTGGACGCCTTCCGGCCGCGCCAACAAACCCACGTTGAACTCCCGCCCTTCGATATAGCGCTCGGCGAACCACGGACCGCCGTAGCGGGCTCGCCGCAGTGTGAGTGCGGCGGGCAACTGGCTGGGGTGCCGGATCACGGAGGAGTCATCCAAACCGAAGGAGGCATGCTCCCAGACCGACTTGACTATCCACGGTCCGGACCCGGCCTCATCCTCGGGAACCGCCGGCGTGGGCAGACCATGCAGCCCCAACCAGCGTTTTGTAAGCCCCTTATCGGATGCGAGGGCCAATCCGTTCGTGGGTGTGCCGGTGTAGGGGATCCCCAGATCATCCAACAGACATGACGCCAAAAGCGCGAGCCGGTCGCTAGAGGCGATGGATTCCACCAGATTGAACACAACCCAAGGACGCAGCCTTTGCAGCCGTTCTTTCGCCCGCGCCAAATTGAGATCTAAAGGCACCGTAACCGGTTTACATCCTAAGCGCGCCAAAGCCCCGGCCACCACATCCACCTGGACCAGCAGGTCCAGCTCGTCGGGGCGCGCGTTAGCGACGACCGCACCGTGGAGGATGACAACCGTGCGAGGACTCGGCACCCCGCCGTCCTCAGGCGACCCGCGCGGTCAAAACGGGGCAGCGCTTCAATGCAGACTTGATGATAAGCCGAATCAACTGGGTGTAGCGCACACCCACCAGGGTGGCGATGATCGGCAAATCCGAGTGTTCCGGGTGCAAGCCAGCGAGCGGATTGACTTCCAAGAAGTGCGGTACACCCTGGCCATCGAGGCGGATGTCCACCCGTCCCGCATCGCGGCAGGCGAGACAACGCCAAGCGGCCAGCCCCAGCGCTTCAACCTCAGCGCGCAGACCCGAATCATCGGCCAAACGATAGCACACCACCTCTTCGCAATACTCCTTATTATAAAAGGAGTAAGCGTCGGCTTCTGCGCCATCGCGGAGGGTGATTTCCGCCGTTCCGAGCACCGCTGCGTCCTGGCCCGTGCCGAGGATCGCGACCGTGAACTCTCGGCCGGGAAGGTACTGCTCCACCAGCACCGGCTGGCCATAGCGTGCCAGCGAGCGTCTGCAGACGGCCCACAATTGCGCCTGTGATTCCACCTTGGAAGCTCCATCCACGCCCTTCCCCGTTCCCTCGGCCAAAGGCTTGGCAAACAGCGGAAAAGGCAAACGGATCTTTTCGACCTCTCCCTCCGAGTCTATGACCGCGAAAGGCGCCGTGGCTAAGCCGCTATCGCGCACGACGTGTTTAGCCATAGCCTTGTGCAGGGTGAGCGCGCACACCAGAGGATCGGAGAAGGTATAGGGGATTTGGTAGGCATCCAAAAGTGCGGGCACTTGGGCTTCACGGCCGCAGCCGTGAAGCCCCTCGGCGATGTTGAACACCAGATCCCAACGTTCCCCTGCCACCAGGCGCTGGGCAAGCTGCTTGATGTTGCCTATCCGCTCCGGCCGATAGCCCAAGGCATGTAAGGCCCCGGCGATCGCGTCGATGGTGTCCGGGCGGTCAAACTCTGCCGTTTCCTCTTCCCCATACCCGGCCGCGCGGTACTCCTCGCGCAAGTCGTAGGTGATGCCTATGCGCACGGGATCGGCTCCTGGCCCGGAAGGCTGCCGTACCGGCTGCCAGGATCGGGATAGCGATAGATTTGGCCCGCATAGTTTTGCAGCAACAGCTCATCACCTTCACGACCCGCTACATAGTCCGGCAGCAAGGGGATCTTGCCGCCGCCTTGAGGCGCATCCACCACGTAGGTAGGGACCGCGTAACCGGTGGTGTGCCCGCGCAATCCTTTGATGATCTCCAGCCCTTTCTCCACCGGCGTGCGGAAATGGGCCGAGCCCTGGATAGGGTCACACTGGTAGAGGTAGTAAGGCCGCACCCGGATCTTTAGCAGACCCTGAAACAGCCTGCGCATGGTCTCCACGGAATCGTTCACGTCCTTCAGCAGCACGGTCTGGCTGCCCAAGGGGATCCCTGCATCCGCAAGCCGGCCGCAAGCCTCCGAAACCTCCGGTGTCAGCTCATCGGGATGGGTGAAATGCAGGCTCATCCACAAGGGGTGATAGCGTTTCAGCATGCGGGTGAGCGCCGGGGTGATGCGCTGGGGTTGCACCGCGGGCTGTTTAGTGCCTATGCGCAAGAATTCCAAGTGCGGAATTTTGCGCAAGCGCGATAGCAGCCACTCTAAGCGCTCATCATCCAGACTCAGCGGATCGCCGCCTGAGATCAGCACGTCCCGGATAGTGGGCGTGGCCTCGATATAGGCGATGGCGCGCTCCAGATCGCTCGTTCGCACGCTCTTCTCCCCGGTGGCGCCCACTAGGCGCGAGCGCGTACAGTAGCGGCAATAGACCGAGCACAGCCCGGTAACCAGGAACAGCACGCGGTCCGGGTAGCGATGCACCAGACCGGGCACCGGGCTATCGGCATCCTCCCCCAAGGGGTCGAGCGCTTCGCCGGCTGTATAAAGATACTCCGCGTTGACCGGTACCACAGTGCGTCGCAAGGGCTGCGCGGGATCGGTCTCATCGAGCAGACTGGCGTAATAAGGCGTGATCCCAACGGGCAAAGAGCCGGAGTGGCGACGGATAGCCTCCGCTTCTTCCTCCGAGAGCCGGATGATGTGCCCCAGCTCGTCGGCGCTGCGGATGCGATGGCGGTTCTGCCAACGCCAGTCATTCCAATCGCGCCGAGACGCCTGCAAATAGAAGCGGCGGCGAAAAGCCTCGCTGCGTTCGCTCACGGTCAGCCTTGGAACGGCTTGCCGGTTTGAGGTTACGAGTTGTAAGTGGAGGTGAGATGATGCGAACGGAATGACGGAAGGGTTGTTACTTGAACAAGCGGCGGATCGCCTTCCGGGAGGTTCTTCTTCTGGAGCGGAAACGCTGTTCTCTTTCACGGACTGTACCTCAACTGTTGCCCCTGTGGGGCAGGTCCCAATGACGACCGAAGCTTCGGTCTTCCCAGCACCCTCTGGCCTTAAGGCATTCAGCGGGCGCGCGCTGCGTAATATAGAAGCTACTGAGCAAAAATCAAGGGATTTTTGTGATCGAAGATACACTTTCGGCTAGACCGGCCGTGCGGGGATCAGGTGTCCCCTTCGAGAGCCTGTTTTATCTCCTGTTCTAGGTCCGCCAGGATGGCTTCGACGAATACCTCACCCTTGCGCGCAGTCGCAAGGCGGGGTTCTCCGGTGGCGCCGCTCGGCGAGTAATTGGGCCCATCGGGATGGTTGCGGTTGAGCACCCCGGTCGAGAGCGGTTTGGAGCTGCCGACGGCGCGTGAGAGGTTGACCTCCTGCGGGGCAATCGCCAACATGATCGAGGTCTCGATCTCATCGGCATGTCCCCCGAAGGCCTGCTGTTGGAGCTCAGCCACGGCGCTGAGATAGCGAGGGCCTTGATAGATATTGATCAGCAAAACGGCTTTTGAACACGCGCTTGCCGCCACTGCTTCTTGCAGCGGTGCAATAGTGCTTACACCTGTATTGAGCACAAACACTCGCCGTGCGCCCGCCCTTAAGATCCCGTCAATTACCTCCCGCGCCGCCGCTACAAATGTTGCCCGGGAAAGGCTGATGCTGCCGGGATAACCGATGAACGCGGGGTAGTAGCCGTAGCTCAAGGTCGGCCAGACGAGCAACTCAAAGCGCCGCGCCGCTCTGGCGGCGAACCACTCTGCTTGCAGGAAGTCGGTGTTCAAGGGCAGATGGTAACCATGCTCCTTGCTGGCCGCGCCGACGGGTAATATCGCCCCGGCAGCACTTGTCGCAACTTCGGCCCAACTGAGCTTCGCTACCCACACCGGAAGTCGAAGCCGGCTATCAGACGAATCGATCTCAGCGCCCAAAGAGCTTGCGCTCCAACCTCAACGGCTAATGGGACAGCCGCGCGGCGAACTGGCCGGCGCCCACCGGCCGACCAAAGAGGAATCCCTGATAGGCGTCACAACCGTATTCGCGCAACAGGGTGTGTTGTCTGTCGGTCTCAACACCTTCGGCGATCAGGCGCAAGCGCAGGCTTTTAGCCATGGCGATGATGGCTCGTACCAGCGCCGCGTCGCTCGGATCAATGTCCAGGTCGCGCACGAAGGACTGGTCGATCTTCAAGGTGTGGATGGGAAAGCGCTTGAGGTAGCTCAAGGACGAATAGCCGGTGCCGAAGTCATCCACCGCGAGCGTTACCCCAAGTTGCGCGATCGCTTGCACGGTAGAGAGGGTTCGATGGCGAATCATTGCTCCTTCGGTGAATTCCAGTTCTAAGAATTCCGGGGAAAGACGGTGGGTTTTCAGTAACGCTTCCACAGCGTTGGCGAAGCCGCGGTCTTCCAATTGATGGGGCGAGATATTGACGCTGATCCGCGGCACCTTGAGCTGCATCGCGCGCCAAGAATCGATCTGGGAAGCGACTCCTTCCAGCACCCAACTTCCGAGTGCCTGCATCTGTCCCATTTCCTCCGCCATGCGGATGAACTGCGCCGGCGGGATCCACCCCTGTTTCGGGTGCTTCCAGCGCAGCAGAGCCTCGGCACCGATGATCTTCTCCCCCGTCTCGTCGACCTGCGGCTGATAGTACAGCGTCAGTTCACCGTGCTGCAAGGCGCGCCGAAAGTCATTTTCCAGGAACAACTGCGCGCGCGCCCCCTTTTGCATGCGCTTTACAAAGAACTGATAAGTATTGTGCCCTCGCAACTTGGCCTTATACATGGCGGTATCGGCGTTTTTGATCAGCTCGGCGGCGTTTTTCCCGTCCCAGGGATAAAAAGCCACCCCGATGCTGGTGGAAATCGGAGCTTCCTCGCCATTAAACCTCACCGGCCTGGCGAGGCTTTGCTGGATCTTCTCGATCACGATTGCCACCGCCGTGCCCGCGGCCCGTCGCTCTTCCGGAAGATCCGCGAGCACCATGACGAACTCATCCCCTCCCCAGCGCGCCGTCGTGTCGCCTTCGCGCAGGCATGTAGGAAGGCGAGAGGCGACCTCGCGCAACAGCAGGTCCCCGGCCGGGTGCCCGAGCGAGTCGTTCACGATCTTGAAGCGGTCCAGATCCAGGACCAGCACCGCCAGGCTTCTGCCCACCCGCCGAGTCCTGGCGAGACTTGTGCGCAGCCGATCCTCAAGCAAAGCGCGGTTGGGAAGGTTGGTCAGGCCATCGTAGAACGCCATCTGATGCAGCCGTTCCTCGCTGTGACGTTGCATGGATCGAGACTCTGCTTCTTTGAGCGCCCGCAGCACCGCCGGCACCAGCCGCGATAGCCGGTGCTTGAGCACATAGTCGGTCGCGCCGTTTCGCATGGACTCTATGGCCACCTCCTCGTCCATGCTCCCCGAGAAAAAGATGAACGGCACTTCCGGGCGGTGCTCTTTGGCCGCGGCCAGGGCGGACATTCCATCGTAAGCGGGCAGGGCATGGCCTGAGACGATGAGATCGAAACCGCCCACTTCCAGCGCCGAGAGATAGGCCTCCCGGCTCTCCACCCGGGTGACCACGCAGTCCAGACCTGCCTTCGCAAGGATCGCTTGCGCCAACTCGGCGTCTGCGGCGCTGTCCTCCAGGCAGAGCACTCGTATCGGCTGCACTTCCGTCACACCCGCCCCGCCGTGGCGGAGCTTGACGGGTATTCGTTCAAGACCGCCCAGAACAAACCCACCTGTTTGATCGTCTCGACAAACTGCAAGAAGTTTACCGGCTTGACCACGTAGGCGTTCACCCCCAGCTCATAGCTCGCAACCAGATCGGGATCTTCACGCGAGGAGGTGAGCATGACCACCGGAATGGCTTTGAGCGCTGGGTCGCTCTTGATGGCGCGCAGCACTCCCAAACCATCCACCTTGGGCATCTTTAGGTCCAGAAACACGACTGCCGGCGGCGTCCCATCATTCGCCTCGAAGCGGCCCCGCCGGTACAGAAAATCCAGAGCTTGTTCCCCGTCGTTGACCTCGGCGATCTCATTGGCCAGTTGATTTTCGGCCAGCACCTGCAGCGCAAGCTCTACATCGTTAAGGTCGTCGTCCACCAGTAAAATGGTCTTAAGTTTATCCATTTGTAGCAGCACCGTAAACCAGCGTCGCAGCCTTTTTGCCTTTTCACTCAGATAATTACCTATAGCAAGTTTTAATATAGCAGCTTTGTCTGGGTTTGCAGCGGGGGCGTTCCCAAGGCGCGAGGGCGGCAGGAAAAGCCGCGGCTAAACGCTAAAGCGGTCATTCCCTCAGGACCGGAAGCTGATCCGGCAGGGAGAAATAGAAACAGGCGCCTTCATCCACCGCCCCTTCGGCCCAAACCCGGATATAGAGGGGCTTCAAACAATGGGCTTGCCGCTATTTTTTCGCTTTGGCCGATCGTGAACTACGGGGCCGGCTCGTTCAATACTAACCAATAGAGGCCGAGTTGCTTGGTCGCTTCCTTGAATTGAGCGAAATCCACAGGCTTGCGAACATAGCTGTTGGCGCCGAGGTTATAGCTTTCGACGACTTCTTGCTGCTCCCTCGAGGAAGTGAGTATGACCACGGGAAGGCGTCGGGTACGCTCGTTTGCGCGCAAACGCTTAAGCACTTCCAGACCATCCACCTTGGGCAGCTTCAAATCCAGCAGGATCACGGTGGGCATAACGCTGAAGTCGCGCCCAGCGTGAGCGCCGGCGCCAAACAGGTAATCGAGCGCCTCCTCACCGTCGCGCGCGACAACCACCTCGTTCGCGATGTTGCTTTCTTTAAAGGCGAGCAGAGTCAACTCCTCGTCATCGGGATTGTCCTCTACGAGCAGAATGATCTTTGTCATCCGAGCTTCTCCTCTAGGCAGATAATGTGAAATAAAACGTCGCGCCTTGATCCACCACCGCTTCCGCCCACACGCGGCCGCCGTGGCGGAGGATGATGCGCTGGACATTCGCCAGACCCACCCCGGTGCCGTCGAACGCGGTAACGGAATGCAGCCGCTGAAACGTAAGCGGTTAGCCAACCCCATCTGTTTTTGAGATTGATTTGTTGCCAGACTGTCCTTTCGTCAAGTGAGAGGAGGACGGCGATGTTGGCGAATCACCGAGAGAATCTTTCGGAAGAGAGTCGCA
>JBOIEE010000058.1:0-8505 GCA_050740975.1 Gammaproteobacteria bacterium
ACCGGCGCGAACATATCGTCTTCTTCGTCGAGTCCCGCCAAGCTCATCAGCGAATGGTCGCTTTGATCCCGGATGACGTCGACCACGTCGTCCACGGTGATCCGCCCCAGCAGTTGCCCGTGTTCATTGATCACGGCCGCCGAAAGCAAGTCCTGTTGCTCAAACAGCTTCGCCACGTCGGCCGACGGAGTGCTCACGGCTATCACCTCGGTTTGGGTATCCATAACCTCACTGACAGCCGCCTCTGGATCAGCACATAGCAAGGTGGTGAGGGGAAGCACTCCCAGGTACTTGTTCTCGCGATCGACGACGATCAGCGTATCGGTTTTGGCGGGCAGCTTACTTTGCCAGCGCAGGTAGCGGATAACCGTCTCCAGGGCTACGTCACTGCGTACCGTGACTACATCGATGTTCATCAACCCGCCAGCGGTGTCTTCCGGATAGGACAGTGCAGAGGCGATCCGGGTACGATTCTGGGCATTGAGTGCCTGGAGTACCTCGTCGACCCTGGTGTGAGGCAGGTCTTGGAGTATGTCGGCCGCGTCATCTGTCTCCAGCTCTTTGGTGACGGCAGCGACTTCCTCCGGCTGCATCTGCTCCAGTAAGGCGGTGCGCACCCCATCCTGCGCGTGCGAGAGGACATCGCCTTCCAGCTCCAGAGCGACAGAGCGCCACAGTTCATCACGCTCGCGAGTCGGAAGGCTTCCCAATAAATCGGCGATCTGGGCGGGATGTAGCCCGGTTAGGGTGTCCGAAAGATGGTCGGGGTCACCACCGGCGGCCAAAATCTGCCTAACCTCCCCTATTACCTCTTCCGCTCGGCTGTGATCGTCGGGGTGGCTCATGGATTTATCGTTCGGATTGCTTAGTTAGGAGTGAAAATTAAATTGTAGCAATAAGTTTGGGGATCTTGCTGCGTTGTCCACTCTGGTCTACAGAGCGCCTGTACGCGTCATGGAGCGCAGGCCCAAGCAAGCACATACAGGAAACAAGCCGTAATAAGCACCGCGTTTATACCCAGATGGACGCTGACGAGCGTCGCCAGTACCGCGCCAACGACCGAGGCACAGCCGTTAATGCCCCAAGCCCAAGCCGTGAGCTCGCCGCCATCCTGCGTGAAACCCGCCAACCCCAAGGGAAACGGCATACCCATGAACAAAGCAAGCGGCGCAATCACCGACAGCGCGAGCAGCACGCGGATCCACTCTAAGGCGGCGCCCGATAGTGCAAAGAAAATAGGCCATCCTAATAGGTATACGAGGACTATCGAACCTAGGGCGGCGACCACCCGCCCAAGTGCTCTTTTTCGGTCACAAGCCGCCACTCCCTGGGTCAGAGCGCTGCCCATCCCGGCGAATACTAAAAACCCCGCCAAAACGACAGATACAGCGTACAAGGGATGGGCCAAATAGAGGATCAGCTTTTGGATGAATGCGACCTCGATGAATATGAAGGCAAGCCCAATCGCGAAAAAGTAAGCCAGCACCCGCCGGGACTTGTTCTGCCGCCCGGACCGGCGCCCGATCCGAATGCCCAGCGGCAACACAATCAGGAGTACGCTGGCTGACACCGCTTGGATCAGGGTCGCGACCAGCACGACATATCCAAGGTCCAGCAAAGCCAGTCCGCCCACCTCGCGCAAACCGAGTAACTCCGGAAACACCGACCACTTGAAGAAATGGAAGAAATAAGGACGGTCATCGGTGGCTGGCGCGACGTTGAATTTGTAATCGCGCAAAAAGCGCTCACTGTCGGAGCCGAGAACGGCAGTCGCAGCCTCGTAGAACAGCGGACGCTCAAGCCGATTGTAGCGGTTGGTGTCTTCGCCTTTGATACCGAAAATATAGTCAGTGTCAAACCAGCGGGCGCGACAGAAGTCTCGGATCACGCCAACCTCCTGTGCTGTAAACAGGCCGTTTTTCACCAATAAGACGCTGGCATTCCAACCGCGGACCCAGGCTATGCGTCGCTCCGCCTGTGGGATCCCCAGCGCCCGCAGCGCTTGCACCACGGTAGCGAATAGCTTGAGGTCTTCGCGCGGTGGAATGCGCACCCAGCGGGTAAAGGCGATCAGTCCCCCTGGAGCGAGGTGATGCAGATAAGACTGAACCGCCTCCACGGTATTGGCATAGGTTTCGTTTAGGGCATAAAGACCTGCGGAAGCGGTAGTGAAGGCATCGAGCGGTGGGACCTGAATGAGATCATAGTGTTCCTTAGACCGACTTAGGAACCCCCGGGCATCGGCGATATGCAAACGGACCCCTTCGCGCGCATAGATACCTCCGGCGAAACGCGCGTATTGCCCGCGCACCAAAGCGACTATTTGTGGATTGAGCTCCACCGCATCGATGTGCGGTGCGCCGAAATAGATCCCCTGCAAGACATCTGCCCCGCCCCCGGCGCCAAGGATCAGCACGCGCGGTTTGGCGAGGAGGTGGTAGGCCAATGCGGATGGCACTTGATCCAGATAGGCTAATTTCTCCCGCTTTCCGTCGAAGCGGGTGATCGCGCTCATGCCCTCCCCGTCGGTAAATACCCCGAGCTGTTGTGGGGGCTCTGTGAGCGCGTTTAAACTCATGCCCGGCGCATGGCGAAAAGGCACACGGGGGCTCTCGACCACGGTGAGCAAACCCAAGGGGCTGGAACGCTCGGTAAGCACGCGGGTGCCTATTCCCTGCAGGGTTTGGCTCAAGGACTTATACGCTAGAGGGGCGATCCGCCAAGCGCCAGTCGCATGGATGGCCAGAATCAAAAAACCGCCCACTACCAACATCGCCAGGGTCAGATAGCGGCGCATGCCTAAGGCTTTGGCCGCCAGCGCGCTGGCGGCTAGCGCTGCAACGCTGATCAGCGCCAGCGCGGTGAGGGGAAACACGAACGAGAGCAACCCAATAACGCCTGTCGCGCCTAAGCCCGCACCCACCAGATCCGCGGCGTAGATCAAATTTACCCGTCGCTTGAAATGCATGAGCGCAAGGCAGACGCAATTCGCGCTAAACAAGAACGGCAGCAGTAGTAAAGTATAAACCGCCCCCAGGCGCCCCCATTGGCGCTGATCCCAGACGAGCTCTAAGGGGTTGAACCCAGTGTGCTGCGCCAGCAGATAGCAAACGATAGAAGAAGCCGCTAAAAGCAAACCGTTAAGCACGAACGCGAGTGCGAAACGGCACTGGACCGCTTTACGGATCAGCGTTAGCAGAGCGCCGCTCGCGCCATAACCCAGCAAGGCCAGGCTGATGATCATGTAGGCGAAGTGATGCCATTGGATAATGGAGAACAAGCGCATCAGCAAGATCTCGTAGGCCAGCGTCGCCGCCGAGATCAGAGCCAGCGCGAGGAGAAATCCAGTCGATGGATAAGCGTCTGAAGGGTGCAAAATTGGGGCTCCGGTTACGAGGCAAGTGCGCAGGATTTTGGAGTTCGATAAATCCAAAGCGCCCGTTACGATAATCTTCAAATCGGTTGAGTAGATCGCTCTGGTCGCACCTTAAGGCGCAGTATAGACTTGGTGGTGGCTTTTTGGGTTAATAAGCGAACCAGGCGCGGCGAAAATCATTAGGAGTATCATGCCTCATGGCACTACATCCGGAATTCCCTGAGTCACCGTATGCCGTGCTACTGCCGGACCGGCGCTGGTTTCCGGCTGCGGAAGAGCTGCGCAGCACCGCCTACGAAAAGCTGCTTCCACCGTTGGTCGCCACGATCCGCGTGCAAGTTTCAGCGTGGCGGAACGGGGGCTACGCCGGCGCCTCGGAGACCTCGCGCGCGCTCCTGAACTGGTGGTTCGAGACCGAGCACCTGGTCGAGCAGGCGGACGGCACGCTGTCGCCGTTCCGTTATTACTTCGCGCAACGCGAAGCGGCGGAGACGGTGATCTGGCTGCATGACGTACGTGGCGTAAAGGACAAGTTCGATCTGCTCCGGTTCGATGCCTCGGCTGCGGTCTCGGCGGGGATGTTTGACGAGGACTGGCCGCGCTATGTCGTGAAGATGGCCACAGGCAGCGGCAAGACCAAGGTGCTGTCGTTGCTCATCGCCTGGAGCTTTTTCCATAGGGTCTACGAAGCCGACTCGACGCTCGCGCGAAATTTTCTCTTGATCGCGCCGAACATCATCGTCCTCGATCGGCTACGCGCTGATTTCGATGGGCTGCGCATCTTCTTCAACGATCCGATCCTACCGGATAACGGCCACGCGGGCCGCAATTGGCGTGACGACTTCCAGCTCACGCTGCACATTCAGGACGACGTTCGTGTTGTCCGCGAGACGGGCAACCTGTTTCTCACCAACATCCGTCGCGTTTACTTAAGCGATGTGCGCGAGCCTTCGTTGGAGGATGATGACCTGCGCGACTATTTCCTGGCGCCATTCGGCCCCAAGCCGGTCGGCAAGACGACCGACAGCAAAACGGATCTCGGCGAAATCGTCCGCGAAATCGACGAGCTGGCCGTGTTCAATGACGAGGCGCATCACATCCACGATCCGAAGATGGCCTGGTTCAAGAGCATTCAGGACATCCACCACCGGATGCTGCAGAAGGATGGACGTTTAGCCCTGCAAGTGGACGCAACCGCCACGCCTCGGCACAACAACGGCGCCATCTTCGTGCAAACGGTCTCGGACTATCCGCTGGTCGAGGCCATCCATCAGAACGTCGTCAAGCACCCGGTGTTGCCGGACGCCGCCAGCCGCGCCAGATTGCAGGAGCACAAGAGCGCGATCTTTACCGAGCGGTACGCTGACTATCTACGGCTCGGCATCGAGGAGTGGCGCAAGAGCTACTCCGAGCACGAGGCGCTGGGCAAGAAGGCAGTTTTGTTCGTCATGGTGGACGACACCAAGAACTGTGACGAGGTCGGCGCCTGGCTGGAAAAGACCTGTCCCGAGCTGCAACGCGCGATCCTGGTCATTCATACTAAAAACAACGGGGAGATCTCCGAGTCGGCCACCGGCAAGAACAAGGACGACCTGGAACTGCTGCGCAAGCAGGCAAACGAGATCGACTCCTGGGCCAGTCCACGTAAAGCCATTGTCTCCGTGCTCATGCTCAAGGAAGGCTGGGACGTGCGCAACGTCACCACCATCGTCGGTTTGCGCGCGTACGCGGCGCAAAGCAACATCCTCCCGGAGCAGACTCTGGGTCGCGGTCTACGCCGCATGTATTTCGGCTCGGACTTCCCGGAGACTGTCTCGGTCATGCGCACGCCCGCCTTCATGGAATTCGTCGAATCCATCCAGAGCGAGGGCGTCACCTTCGAGCGGGTGCCGATGGGGCCGGGCGCCGGCCGCAAGGATTCGCTCGTGGTCGAGGTGGATACCCGGAATGAGGAGAAGAATGTCGACGCACTGGACATCGAGCTACCAAGGCTTACCCGGCGCTTCAACCGCGAATACAAGGACCTGGCGCACTCGACCCCGCGAGTTTCGACAACCCTAAGTTACCACTCAAGCCCTTCACGCCGGAGGAAACGCGCGAGATCGTCTTCAAGACCATGCTCGACGCGGAGGTGCATCACACCATCCAGCTTGATGGCGCTGGTCTGGCGGACTATCGCTCCGTGGTTGCGTTCTTTGCCCGGCAACTGCTGAAGAAGATGCGCCTGGTGGGCGGCTACGACATGCTTTATCCCAAGGTAAAAGCCTATATGTCCGGGCATCTGTTCGCCGACTCGCCGGTCACTCTCGAAGACCCGGTGGTGCTGCGCAACCTCTCCGAGCCCGAGGCCGGGAAGATCCTGTTCGATACCTTCAAGAAAGCCATCAATGCACTCACCGTGCAGGACACCGGCACCTGCCAAATCGAAGATCGCATCCGCCTGCGCAACACGCGGCCTTTCCGCACCGAGAATCGGCCTTACCTCGCGCCCAGGAAATCGCTGTTCAGCAAGATCGTCGGTGAGCCGAAGTCAGGAGGCTTTGAGTTGGCTTTCGCTCGCTTTCTGGACGACGCACCGGATGTAGCCGCTTTCGCCAAGAACTATCTCGCCGTCGGTTTTAAAATCGATTACGTGAAGACCGACGGCGATCTCTCGAACTACGTCCCGGACTTTCTCGTGAAGACCACCGACGGCACGGTCTGGATCGTCGAGACCAAGGGCCGTGAGGAACTCGACCTGCCGCAGAAGATGGTGCGGCTCAAACAGTGGTGCGGGGACGCGACCAGCGCGAGCCGGGCCGAGGGCGGACCGGAATACCGATTTGTCTACGTAGATCAAGAGAGTTATGAGCAAAACCCGCCCCGGGGCTTCGCCGGGCTAGTGGTTGTTTTCCGGGATTACCAGTAACATTAATGGATCCGTTAATGTCTCGATTCGGAGGCCTTTATGCCCATCACCAGTGAAGACGTCATCCCGCTCAGCCGCGTGCGCGCCTCATTCACGGCGCTGGCGGAGGAGGCCCGCAGCGGTCATGAAAAGCTTATCACCCGCAATGGCGAGAGTTACGTTGCCGTGATAGACGCCCGCAGGCTGGATTACTATCACCGGCTGGAGCGTGAGCACATCCATCTCAACCTGCTGGAAGAAGCGCAAAAGGGGCTCGAGGATCTGCGAGCGGGCCGGGTGATGTCGGTGCAGTCGCTCAAACGCAAGCACGGCCGCTCGTGACTCAGTATGGGCCATGGCAAAGACGCATGTGCGGATCAGCACAAACTTCGACCGCACCCTTGATGGCGTCAAGGCTTTTCTGGAAGAAGCGGAGCCCGGCCATACTTTCCTGGCATTGCTGGACGCCTTGTTCGATCGGCTTATCCCCAACCTGCAAAGGCATCCGCGTTTGGGGCGGGATTTCCTTGCCCGCACACCCGGTAGCGTTGAGGGCCGTATGATTCATCAGCGCTTATCCAGGCAGATCGGCCGGGGCGAACTGCGTGAATACATTCTGGGCGACTATCTGGTACCTGCTAGAGGGCCATGATGTTACGCTGCTGGCGATCAAGCACCACCGGCAGTTGTCCTTCGATCTGCCTAAGTTCTGGGCCTGACTCATGTCCAAACCCCTCAAGCCCGGCTATGAGCTGTCGGACGCCGAGAAGCGCGATCTGATCCGGCTCATCCAAGAGGGAAAACCGCTGCCCGAGCAGTACCGCTTCGTCTTGTTCGAGGACAAGCGCGAGGTGGAACTGGTGTGGAACGGCAAGACCCGCGAGGTGTGCACGACTGTCTTGCCTTTCCAGTCACTGGAGCAGGTGGACGAGCCGCGCCGGGAAGCGCCGGAATCACCGCAGCTCGATCTCTTCGACTCCCGCGGCCGGCAGCTAAAGGGCTGGACCAACAAGCTCATCTGGGGCGACGACAAGCTGATCCTCTCCTCGCTCAAGAGCGGTGCGTTGCGACGGCAGATCGAGGACGCCGGCGGTCTCAAGCTCATCTACATCGACCCGCCCTTCGACGTCGGCGCCGACTTCTCCATGGACATCGAGATCGGAGGCGAGACCTTCCACAAGGAGCCGAACCTTTTGGAACAGATCGCCTACCGCGACACCTGGGGACGCGGGGCGGATTCGTTCATTTCGATGATCTATGAGCGGCTGATCCTGATGCGGGATCTGCTGGCGGAGGATGGGAGCGTTTATGTGCATATGGGGCCGACGATCAACCACTTCATACGGGAAGCACTGGACGAGGTCTTTGGCCGTGAGAATGCGCAACGAGAGATCATCTGGAAGCGCGTTTCTTCACGTAGTCACGGCAACTATTATCCGGCAACGCATGATTCGATTCTGTTCTACTCCAAGTCCAGCCGTTTGATCTGGAATCAAATCTATGAGCCGCTCGACACAGAATATGTTGAGTCCAAGTATAGGTTCGCTGATCCTGACGGCCGTCGCTACAGAAAAGACAATTGCTTAAACCAGAATCCTGACAGGCCAAATCTGACGTATGAATGGAACGGTCATACGCGAACGTGGCGCTGGACGAAAGAAAAGATGCAACAGCTTCACGATGCGGGTTGGTTGATCTATACAAAAAGCGGTATTCCCGAATACAAGCGCTATCTAGACCAGTCGGAAGGTGTCGCGCTCCAATCAGTCTGGACGGATATAAACCCAGTCAACTCGCAGGCACGAGAAGATACCGATTACCCAACCCAAAAACCCGAAGCCCTGCTCGAACGCATCCTCAAGGCCAGCAGCAACGAAGGCGATCTCGTCGCCGACTTCTTCTGCGGTTCCGGCACCACGGCGGCAGTGGCGGAAAAGCTTGGGCGCAAGTGGATCTGCACCGACCTCGGCAAGTTCGCCATCCACACCACCCGCAAGCGGCTGATCCAGGTGCAGCGCGAGTTGAAAGTCGCCGGAAAACCGTTCCGCGCCTTCGAGGTTCTGAACCTCGGCCGCTACGAGCGCCAGGTCTACCTCGGTGTCAATTTTTCCCTCGACGATAGGGGTCGGGAAAGGCTTACGCCCTCCCCGCCCTCCGAACCGTACGTGCGGTTTTCCCGCATACGGCTCTCCAGTTGGTGGTTTCCTCATCGGGAGTGTTTCGCGGCGAGCCATGCCGTATG
>JBOIEE010000059.1:0-8804 GCA_050740975.1 Gammaproteobacteria bacterium
GCCGGCGCCTGTTCGCTCGTTGAAGCGGGATAAGCCTTCGATCAGCTCCCCCCAGAATCCGGCCGCGGCCCAATTCTCCACCGCGTAACTCGCCGCTTGGGAGATCGCATAGTCTGCACTGCCATAAAGCCGCACCAATTCATCACAGAAAAACAGCGTGGAAGGGATCCCATGCCGGCGTTTGCCCACCTCGTTAAAGCTCAAGCCGAGCTTAGCGGCGATCTGCAATAACCACTCGAAGTGCGCCGCCCGGAAGCGGAATAAGCCACCATCGACGCTTCCCTCGGTAGCAACCAGCTCCGGATCGCCTTGCTGCTCCACATCGTCGGCGGCAATTTGCCGCCGGTTGGCGTTGAATACGACACCGATCTCGTTGGCAAGAATTTCCTTGGAAGAGCGCATCTCTTCCAGCGAATCGGCGTTGAGCATCTTATGCAACTGGGCCAGTAGAAAGAGATTGGAGAAGACAGAAAACTGCACGATAAAAGCGCGCACCTGATCCCAGCTTTGCTCACCGCGTTTAAACCACCGGGTGTAGGTGTTGCCCGTAATCACCCGGTGTTGCAACAATTCCTCGTCGATGCGTTGCTGAAACTCGAGGAAGCGGCGCCCCTTGGCGATGGAATAGTCTGGATCACGCGCCAACAGACGGCCTAGAGAAGACTCCGTCAGCCCTTGTAAGCCATGCTCTTGGGCAAATTCTCGGGTTCGCGGATCGATGATGGTCTTCATGCTACACCTCCTCTGCATCGAGCAGGATCAATCGACTACGCCAACACGTCTTTAAACCGATAATTGGCGCATCACTCGGTTCCCACACTGTCCGGTTGTTGTTCAGGCGCCGCGCGTTGAAAAGGTTCCAGATCGAGACAGTGCGTGGCGATCCGCGTCGATACCGGAAACCCGCTTAGATCGCATCCAACCCGGCGTGCATTATAGATTTGGGGTACCAAGCATACATCGGCCAAGGTGGGTGTATCGCCGAAACAAAACAGGCTCGGTTGCGGTTGCTTTTGCAGCCAGTTCTCAAAAGCCTCCAACCCTAGGCTTATCCAATGCCGACACCAATGTCGAACCGCTTCTTCATCGTGGCCCAGCCTCCCCTTTAGGTAATTAAGCACCCGCAGATTATTCAGAGGGTGTATATCGCAGGCGATGATTTGGGCCAGTGCACGCACGTACGCCCTATGCTCGGGCCGCGCCGGCAACAAGGGAGGAGCCGGGTGGATCTCCTCCAAGTATTCGATGATCGCGAGCGATTGCGTTAACACGAGATCTCCATCGACTAGCGTAGGTATTAGCCCCTGGGGGTTTAGGCGTAAATAATCGCCACCATGCTGCTCACCGCCCCCGCGCAGCAAGTGCACCAACTTGGATTCATACGCGAGCGACTTAAGGTTCAGCGCGATACGCACGCGATAAGCGCAAGAACTGCGGAAATAGGTGTAAAGGTCTAGCGCGGCCAATGCTGTAGGACGTGATCAATCGCGCCGAAGATCGATTGCCCCCGTGTGTCTTGCATCTCGATGCGCACCCGATCACCGTCGTGCAGGTAGCCCGTGTTCGCACACCCGGTATGCACGATCTCCTGCATCCGTTGCTCCACGATGCACGAGTAGCCGCGCGTGGGATCGGCGTTGCTGACGGTGCCTGAGCCGATAATCGTGCCGGCGGGCAGGCAGCGGGTTCTAGCGGCGTGACTGATCAGGCTCGGAAAATCGAAGTGCATGTCATCACCCGCGTTGGGCCGTCCAAAAACGGTCCCATTGCATCGCGTAGTCAGCGGTAAGTGAAGCCGGTGACCGTCCCAGTGTTCACCCAGCTCGTCCGGCGTCACGGCCACCGGCGAAAACGCGCAGCCGGGTTTGCCGTGCAAGAAACCGAAGCCTTTGGCGAGCTCCGGCGGTATCAGATTGCGGTAGGAGATATCATTGACCAGCATGATCAGCTTGATGTGCGCCTTCGCTCCGGCGGGCGTAATGCCCATGGGCACCTCATCGGTAATGACCGCGACCTCGGCCTCGAAGTCTATGCCCCACTCGATGTCGCCCCGGATCGGATCGCGCGGCGCGAGGAAGGCGCTGGAATTGCCTTGGTACATGAGGGGTTCGGTCTCGTAGTTAGGCGGCATAGGGGCCCCGCGGGCTTTGCGCACACGCTCCACATGGGTGAGGTAGGCGCTGCCGTCCAACCACTGGTAGCTGCGAGGCAAGGGCGCCGCAAGCGCCTCCACCTCGAGTTCGAAAAGATCTCCTTTGCCGGCGTTGAGGTCCTGATAAACGCTCTCGAGAACCGGGGCTACCGCGGACCATTGCTCAAGCGCCGCCTGCAGCGTATTTACCTTAGCTTGCACAGGCCCTATGGCCTTGCTCAAATCCCGACTGACCGCGATCAAGGTGCCGTCAGGTCCTCCCCGTTTCAGAGATGCGAGCTTCAAGCCGGTTCCCCCCGCCAGGAATCAACATAGCCTTTCCATTCCACCCCGGCGGGTAAATCCGCTACCTGCAGAGCATCGCGGGCGTCGATCATGACCGCCACCTCGTTGGTTTCGCTACGGCTGTGGGTGGCGCCTTTGCGCAGAGCTTTAGGATGCGGGCCGTGAGTGATGCCGCTCGGATGCAGGCTCAGCATGCCGGGATGGATGTTATCGCGGGAGAAGAACTCTCCGGCGTGATAGAAGATCACCTCGTCGTAGTCGTCGTTATTGTGGAAAAACGGCACCCTTAAAGCGCCGGGATCGGTTTCGAAGGGCCGGGGACAGAAGGTACACACAACAAAGCGCTCGGCCTGGAAGGTGGTATGGGCCGAAGGCGGAACATGATAACGATGGCTCATCAAAGGACGGATATCGCGCCAGTTCACGCGCACCGGCATCAAGGTGCCGTGCCAGCCCACAGCATCCAGGGGATTGAACGGATAAATAACGGTGCTCAAGGCATCGTTGCGCTTGACGGCGATGCGCCATTCCCGTTCGCTTTGCTGGGCCAGAAAGCTCTCATCGAGGTGCGGTGTATCCAGGATCGCGGGATCGAACACCGCATGCTGTCCGACTATGCCTTTTTCCGGCAATGAAAACGCGCTACTGGTCGCTTCGATCATTAAAAGCGATAGCGGTTCAGTGGGATCCAAGCGCCAAAGGGTGCCACGAGGCAGCATGAGGTAATCGCCTTCGTGGAAAGCTAAATGGCCATAATCACAGAACAGGTCCCCTGCCCCTCGATGAATGAACAGCAGCTCATCGCCGTCGCCGTTTCTGACCAGATGGTCCATAGGCTTTTGCGTGTGCCAGATGCGGAGCTTCACGCTGGGATTGCTTAATATCATAACCGCGTCCCAGGGGGACTCGCCTTCCGTGTCTAACTTGTTGGTGTCAAAAGCGCGCGGCCTCAAAGGACCTTCCACGCGGCTCCATCCGGTCGGCGGATGCTTGTGATGCATCTGGGTGGAAGGACCGTAGAACCCCTCGCGACCGAGCTCCCGCTCGTAGGTGTCCGCGGGAAGGTCGCAATGGGCTTGGCGGGAAGCGATGCCTTCTATACGCGGCCAAGGGATCGCGCGCGCCACTTCAAATCACGCCGCGTGCCATTTGGTCGCGCTCCAGGGCTTCGAATAAAGCTTTAAAGTTACCCTCACCGAAACCCTCGTTGCCCTTGCGCTGAATGATCTCGAAGAAGATCGGTCCGATCACGGTGGTGGTGAAGATCTGCAGCAACAGGCCATGCCCTTGTTTGGGGGCGCCGTCGATGAGGATCCGATTTTGGCGCAGCCGCTCGATGTCTTCACCATGACCCGGCACGCGCGCATCCACGGTTTGGTAGTACGCATCCGGAACCTCCATGAACTCCACCCCTCGTTCGCATAAGCGCTGCACGGTTTGGTAGATGTCGTCCGTGGATAAAGCGATGTGCTGGATCCCTTCGCCACGGTACGCTTCGAGATACTCTTGAATTTGCGATTTGGGATCGGTCGGTTCGTTGATGGGGATGCGGATCTTGCCGCAAGGGCTGGCCAGAGCGCGCGAATGCAGTCCTGTGCTTTGGCCCCGGATGTCGAAATAGCGGACCTCGCGAAAATTAAACAGGCGTTGATAGAACCGCGCCCATTCGTCCATGCGGCCTTTCTGCACGTTATGGGTGAGGTGATCGATATGCGTGAGTCCCACTCCTTCTGATGCCTGAGTATGGCTTTTGAGGGGAACGAAGTCCACGTCATAAATAGAACGTTCCCCGTAACGATCGACTAAGTAAATGAGACTCAGGCCTATGCCGCGGATCGCTGGAATGTTAAGTTCCATCGGTCCGATATGGCCTTGGTGTGGCTCTGCGCCGAGCTCGAGCGCCCGTTGATGCGCGACCGAGGCATTTTTTACGCGTATGGCAAACGCGCACACGGAGGGTCCGTGCACTTTCGCGAAGGCCTGAGCAAAGCTGCCCGGATCATGGTTTACGATGAAGTTGATATCGCCTTGGGCATAGTGCACGACGTCTTTTGAGCGGTGGTGAGCAACCGCTTGGAATCCCATGCGCTTGAACAAGGTGCATAAAGCTTGGGGGTCCGACGCCGTGTATTCCACGAACTCGAAGCCATCGGTTCCCATAGGATTCAGCTCGGAGACCATGTGGGTTCCTCCTCAAGGAAGTGCCGGAGGGCATGTTGGCCTATTACTAGGACAACGTTCGGAAAGCGAAAATCCCCTGCGAGCTCTCGTTTGTGCACTGCAAAATCGCTCGCGAATGGATAATCCAATATCCAATATAAAAGAGCGTTGAACAGACTCCCGGTATCAAAAGAAACTTTCTAAGGGGACCTTGCTCCAAGGAGTTGCGATCTATAATTGCTGTTGTGGGCAAATTGCTCTATAGGGCATTTCAAAAAAATTCCATCCGTGGAATTTTTCGCCTCGCAAAGCAAAAATGCGATTTTTGCTTTGCTCCATTGGTCAATCACTTTAAGGTGATTGACCAATGTCCTCACATCCCTGTGAGGGCATGCACTTCGAATTAATCGAAGTGCACTAGGTGATTTTCCCTGCTCGGGCACGGAGGGCGTAAATAGTGCTTGAATCGACCCGATATCGCACGTTAGCCTATCCAGATGGGCCATGGCAATGAGGGCATCAACTGCACCCAGAGCCATGGCGACTCAACCCGTGGATTTTTTCTCCCAAGCTGAGTCTTTGGGGCTTGAAGAGCTGCACCTGTTTTGTGATCCAGGGACAGGCGCGCGCGCCGCCATTGCCATCCACAGCACCCGCCTGGGACCCGCTTTGGGTGGGTGCCGATTTCTGGCTTATCCTTCGGCCGAGGCCGCAATCCGCGACGCGATGTACCTCGCGCGCGCCATGAGCTATAAATCCGCTATAGCGGGTTTGAGCCATGGTGGGGGAAAGGCCGTGATGATGCGGCCACAGCACTTGCCCGACCGGCGCGCCTACTTGGAAGCGTTCGCGAGTTTTGTGCAGCGGTTAGGGGGGCGGTATATCACCGCAGAGGACAGCGGCACCCATGTCTCGGATATGGATACGATCGCGCGTATCACCCCTTATGTGGTCGGCACGTCTAAGGATACGGGAGATCCCGCACCGTCCACCGCCTTGGGTGTGCGCCGGGGCATCGAGGCGGCGGTGACATTCTGGCTGCGCCGAGAGGGTCTGGACGGCGTGCGCGTCGCGATCCAGGGAGCCGGTAACGTGGGGTATCACTTAGCGCGAGAATTAGCCGATCTCGGTGCACGTTTAATCGTAACAGATCTCAACAAAGCAGTTGTTGAGCGCGTAGCCCAGCGCTTTAACGCAGAAATCGTAGATCCCGATGCGATTTGGGACGTAGGCTGCGACGTGTTCGCCCCTTGCGCCCTGGGTGGGGTCATCGACTTTCATACCGCGCGACTCATCAAGGCACGCATCGTCGCGGGTTCGGCGAATAATCCGCTTAGCGAGCCGGGTGTCGCTAGGGTATTGCAGGAGCGCGGGATCCTCTATGCTCCTGACTTTGTGATCAACGCGGGAGGGTTGATCCAGCTTGCGGTAAAGAATACGGACGAGCGGCGAGACAAGTTGCTGGGGACCTATGACATGCTGATGGCGGTCTTTGAGCGCGCAGGGAGCGACAATCAGACTCCGGTGGCGATCGCCGAACGCATGGCCGAAACTATGCTTTATGGGGATTCGGAAGGCAAACACTCCGTTGTTGCGGTGTAGCTTTTCGGGTGTGACCCGTCACCGAACACGACTCGTGAAGGAGGTGAAGCGGTGAGTAGAGCGGCAAGTTTTGAGATCCGCTATACGGGGTATCTGAATCAGCACGGTGAGTTAAACGGCCGGGTGCCCGATATCGCCCGCGATCCCGGCGTCCTCATACCCTACTACCGCATCATGGTGCTGACCCGCACCTTCGATACCAAGGCGATCGCTTTGCAGCGCACCGGAAAGCTTGGCACCTATGCTTCTGCGCTGGGGCAGGAAGCCATAGGAGCGGTGGTAGGCACCCTGATGCGGCCAGAGGACGTCCTTTTGACTTCCTACCGCGAGTACGCCGCGCAGTTTTTGCGCGGGGTCTCTATGGTCGAGATCCTGCGTTACTGGGGCGGCGATGAACGCGGCATGGACTTCAAAGTACCGCGTGAAGACTTCCCCATCTGTGTCCCCGTCGCGAGCCATGCTTGTCATGCAGTGGGCGTGGCCACGGCTTTTAAGCTGCGCCGCGAACCACGGGTAGCCGTGTGCATTATAGGCGACGGCGCCACCTCCAAAGGCGATTTCTATGAAGCCATCAATCTCGCCGGCGTCTGGAACCTGCCGGTGGTCTTCGTGATCAATAACAACCAGTGGGCGATCTCGGTTCCGCGCCGCGCGCAGAGTGCCGCCCAGACCTTGGCGCAGAAAGCGATCGCCGCCGGGATCCCTGGCGAGCAAGTGGACGGCAACGACGTGATCGCGTTGCACGAGGTCCTATCTCGTGCCTTGGATAAGGCCCGCACCGCTCGGGGCCCTGCCCTGATCGAGGCCTTGACGTACCGCTTGTGTGACCACACGACAGCCGATGACGCCACCCGCTACCGCAGCAAGGAGGAGGTCCGTAACGCCGAGGAGAAGGAGCCGATCGGGCGCTTGCGGCGCTATCTGACCCGGATCGGGGCGTGGAGCACGGACCAGGAAGCCCGCCTACTGGCGGAGTGCACGAGTGAGGTGGAGGCCGCCGTGGAAACCTATCTCGCCGCGGCGCCTCAACCGCTCACGACCATGTTCGACTATCTCTACGCCAAGCTGCCAAGGGCCCTGGAAGAGCAGCGCGCGGAGCTTGAGCGTGGAGGCCCCAATGACTGAAGTCAATCTAGTGGAAGCGATCAATCTGGCCTTGGCCCGGGAGATGGCCGCCGATGAACGGGTGGTCGTATTGGGTGAAGATGTAGCCGTCAACGGCGGTGTATTTCGGGCGACGGCGGGCCTGTGCGAGCAGTTTGGGAAGGAGCGGGTCTTAGATACCCCGCTTGCGGAGACCGTGATCGCGGGGATGGTAATTGGGATGGCCGCTCAGGGCCTAAGGCCGGTTGCCGAGATCCAGTTTATGGGCTTTATCTACCCGGCACTCGATCAACTGTTAAACCACGCCACCCGACTGCGCACCCGCACCCGGGGACGGCTCGTCTGCCCCATGGTGTTGCGTACCCCCTACGGCGGGGGGATCCATGCCCCGGAACATCATTCCGAAAGCACCGAAGCTTTGTTCGCGCATATCCCAGGTTTGCGGGTGGTCATCCCCTCCTCACCCGCCCGCGCCTACGGTCTGTTGCTCGCAGCCATTCGCGATCCCGATCCGGTAGTGTTCCTGGAGCCTACGCGCATCTACCGTATAATCCGGCAAGAAGTGGAGAATGACGGCGAGGCCTTGCCTATGGATGTCTGCTTCGTTCTGCGCGAAGGCACTGACCTGACCCTGGTTGCCTGGGGAGCCATGACCCACGAGGCCCTGGCGACCGCGGAAGCCTTAGAAGCCGAGGGCATTTGCGCGGAAGTGATCGACGTCGCGACCATCAAGCCGCTGGACATCGAGACCATCTTGGCCTCTGTCGAAAAAACGGGACGTTGTGTCATCGTGCACGAAGCGGCGCGGACCTGTGGTGTGGGAGCCGAGATCGCGGCGCAGTTGGCGGAAAAGGGCTTGTTGTCTTTATTAGCACCGCTGCAGCGCGTTACCGGCTACGACACGGTGATGCCGCTGTACCGGATGGAGGGACATTACATGCCGAATGTAGTACGCATTCTCGCGGCCGTGCGCAAAACCTTGGAATACGCCTGAGGCGCTGAGCGTAATGGATATCTTTAAGCTACCCGATTTGGGTGAAGGGCTGATTGAAGCCGAGATCGTAAAGTGGTTGGCGACGCAAGGCGATGAGGTCAAAACCGATCAGCTCCTAGTCTCGGTGGAGACCGCCAAAGCCATCGTCGATATTCCGAGCCCCCAGAGCGGCCGCATCCACAAGCTGTATGGAGCACCGGGAGATATCATCCACACCGGTGATCCTTTAGTTGAGTTTGAGATGGAGGGCAAGCCCGATAGAGGATCCGTCGTAGGCGAGGTCAGGGTCGGCCGAGAAGTCATCAGCGACAAACCATTGGGTGTCGGCAGGACAAGCGTTGGCGCCCAGGCGACGCCCGCAGTGCGCGCCCTGGCGCACCGTTTGGACGTCGATCTCTCCATAGTTACCCCCAGCGGTCCCGACAGCATGATCACGGCGGAGGACGTGCAGCGGGCGGCGCGGGTGTTGGCCGAAGTCGGTCCCATGGAACCGCTGCGCGGGGTGCG
>JBOIEE010000060.1:0-4401 GCA_050740975.1 Gammaproteobacteria bacterium
ATAGGCGACTTCGATGATACGTTGTCGAAATCAGTATAACACGCGGCCTCGCAGTAAGGTACGACGCTTAGGAGCTTCACATGAAAGGCGATAAGAAGGTCATCGGCTATCTGAATAAAGCGCTGAAAAACGAGCTGACCGCAGTCAACCAGTATTTTCTGCATGCGCGCATGTTCCAGAATTGGGGACTCAACGGACTGGATGAGCAGGTATACAAGGAGTCTGTTGAAGAAATGAAGCACTCCGATCGGCTTATCCAGCGCATTTTGTTCCTGGAAGGACTGCCTAGCTTGCAAGACCTGGGCAAGCTAAAGATTGGCGAACATGCCGAAGAGATGCTGCGCTGTGATCTGGAGCTGGAGAACGCCGCCATGCCCCTGTTGCGGGAAGCGATTGCCTATTGCGAGTCTTGTCAGGATTTCGTCTCTCGAGACTTGCTGCAAGCTATTTTGGACAGCGAAGAAAGCCATGTCGATTGGCTGGAAACCCAATTGGGCTTGATCGAGAAAATGGGTCTCGCAAATTACTTGCAATCGCAGGCGTAGCCGCTTAGGCGCTGCTCAGCCCACAAGCGCACTGCGAAAAATTTCATCGGAATTTATCGAAATTCTAAGAGTACAATTTATATCCCTTGGCGGTAGTTGATGTCGAAGAAGCATCCCATCATTGCCGTGACCGGGTCTTCAGGTGCGGGTACGACAAGCGTGAAGGTTGCTTTTGAGCGGATTTTTCAACGCGCAGGCGTGCGCCCGGCCATCATCGAAGGTGATGGCTTCCACCGTTATGATCGCAAATCAATGCAAGAGGCGCTGAAGCTCGCTGGCGCAGAAGGAAGGACGATTTCTCATTTTGGCCCGGAGGGCAACCTCTTTGAGGAATTAGAAGCGGTCTTTAAGGAGTATGCGAGAAAGGGCGAGGGGAAGCGCCGCTGGTATGTGCACAACAAAAAAGAGGCGCTTAGCCTTAAGCGGCCGGCCGGATCCATCACCTCTTGGGAGCCGCTGCCGAAAGATACCGATTTGCTGTTTTACGAGGGTCTCCATGGCGGTCTGGTTACAGACAAGGTGAATATCGCCAAGCATGTCGATCTCTTGATCGGCGTGGTGCCGATCATCAATCTAGAGTGGATACAAAAAATACACCGGGACAAAAAGGTGCGAGGGTATTCCGCGGCGGCGGCGACCCAAAAAATACTGAGCCGCATGCACGATTACGTGCACTACATCGTGCCCCAGTTCTCGCGTACGGATATAAATTTTCAGCGCGTTCCCACTGTGGATACCTCCAATCCCTTTTCTGCTCAGGAGATCCCCGGTAACGATCAGAGCTTCGAAGTGGTGCATATTCGCAACGCGGAGAAGCTTAACGTGGATTTCAACAAGCTATTGCGTTTGTTGTCCGGATCATTCATGTCCGCCCCCGACACCCTGGTGATACCGGCGCTCAGGAGAGCTCGGACCATGGAGCTCATCGTCAATCCGGTGATTGAACGCCTTATGAACGCCAAGAAGATTGATTAAGGAAACTCTGAAAATCCGTCCTTGGGATTTACGGCCCCTGGATTAATCGACCACTCATACTCCCTTCCGGAATTGTCGAACACTGCAATAGCTGCTTGAACTCCTCGTTAGGTAACGGCCGGCTGAACAGATAGCCCTGAAACTCATCACAAAGTTTGGCCTTGAGGAACTCAAGCTGGTCTGTGGATTCTATACCTTCGGCTACCACCTTCAGACCGAGATTGTGCGCCAGAGCGATGATCGCACTCGCGATCGCGGCATTATCCCGGTCGCAGGGAACGTCGCTCATGAACGAACGATCGATCTTGAGCTCATCGAGTGGAAACCGCTTCAGATAGCTCAATGAAGAATACCCGGTACCGAAATCATCGATCGCGAGCCTGACCCCTATCGCCTTCAACTCCTCCAACATCTGGACGTTGGCCTGGGCACTTTCCATAAGCACACTTTCGGTCAGCTCGATCACAAGGTGTTGCGCTTCAAGCCCGCTCGTCTCGAGCGCCGAGCGCAGGACTTGGAGTAATCCACCCTTCTTGAGCTGTAGGCTCGACACGTTCACCGCGATACCCGGGTGCTGGAGCCCGCCCAAGTGCTGCCACGCCTTGCATTCCTTGCAGGCCTCCCGCAGCACCCATTCCCCGAGCGGCTCGATCAGCCCCGATTCTTCCGCCAGCGGTACGAACTTCGCCGGAGATACCATACCAAGCTCCGGGTGGTGCCAACGCACCAATGCCTCCGCACCAACGATGTGGCCGGTCGCAACGTCAACTTTAGGCTGATAATGGAGCAAAAGCTCCTCGCGCTCGAGCGCCCTGCGCAGCTGATTCTCCAAGGTCAGTCGCTCATAGGCCCTGGCGTTGATGTCCTTGGAATAAAATTCGTAGCTGTTTCCGCCGTGGCGTTTGGAGTGACGCATTGCCACGTCGGCCTGCTGGAGCAGGGACTCTGGCTCGACGCCATCATCGGGATAGACAGCGATGCCGATGCTGGCGGTCAAGAAAAGGTCCTGATCCCCAGCGAAAAATGGCTCGCCCAGCGCCGCTTTTATTCTTCGGGCTACTAGTAACGCGTTGTCGGCCTTGTCGATCTCGGGCAGCAAGGCAGTGAACTCGTCGCCTCCTATCCGCGACAGACTGCTTTGGGGCGGGTTGCTAGCGAGGCGCCCCACTGCGTCGCTTTCCCGCACTGACGCATCGAGACGCTGTGCCACTTCGCGCAGCAGGAAGTCGCCAATACGGTGCCCGAACGAATCGTTGATCTGCTTGAATCGATCGAGATTTAAGTGCAGCAGTGCACAGGTGCCCTGGTGGCGTTTTGCGCGCCGTATCGCCCAATCCAGCCGGGCAAGGAACATGCGCCGGTTCGGCAACCCGGTCAAGTCATCATAGTTAGCGAGGCGGTCCTGGTAGGCTTTAAAGGCCAGCGCATTGCGCAGCCGCAGTGTCAGTTCGCTGGGGTCTACCGGTTTGGAGAGGAAGTCGGTCGCGCCCAGCTCCAGCGCCTTAAGCTTGGTTGTCGCATCATTGGCGGAGGTGAGGACGATCACTGGCGTATATTTCATCTCCGTATCCGCGCGCATGCGCGAGAGAATATCGAATCCGGATACCTCCGGCATCATGAGATCCAGCAGCACGACGTCTGGACGGCGACTGAGCAGCAGCTCAATAGCTTGCCTGGGCTGGTCGGTGGTTACAAAGCGCGTGTAACCCGCCTCTTCGAGAAAGGTTTGAACGACCTCCAGCGTGAGCGCCTCATCATCGATCAGCATGATGGTCCCATCCGTCAGCGTCGCGACCGGGCGCGCCTCGGGGCGGATAATCTGTCCTGGCGATACCGGCGCGACAGTGGTATGGTTGCTGTCGCTCAATTGCGCTTCTCGACCGAGAGCATGATCTAGCTCAGATGCCATGTCGCATTTCCCTCTGTTCAACATCTTCTCGCTTTTCCGATTGCACGGAAGTTACGGGCTCCTCGCCGGGGACGACCACCCGCGATGCAAGCGCGTGAAGTTTGGCAATCACCGCGGCGGCCTGTACCTCGCTGCGGGCCTTCGCCAGTAGCTCCAGCTCCTGCGCTGGCTCTGTGAATGCGTCGAAGCCAACGGTGCCGCCAGTGCCTTTCAACCAGTGTGCCAGAGCCGCGAGTTCTTCGAAGTCGCGAGCCTCCCAGGCGCGTTCGAACGCCACCAGTTGCTGCTCCAGCCGGCTCACGAACCGCCTCGCAACCGCGCCCAGGCGCGGATGGTTGGCGAAGCGGGATACAATAGGTACCGCTGCAGCTTCTCCCGTGGTGCTTTCAGCCAGCGCCGATGAAGTGGTGGAAACGACTACCTCCTCCGACGCCTCACGATACCTGCCGAACAGCTCGGCGATCGTTTGCATCAGCACATCGATGACAATCGGCTTGGTGACCATCGCGGAACATCCGGCCTCCCTCACCTCCTGCTCGGCCCCTTTCATTGCATGCGCCGTCAAGCCGATGATGGGGATTTTCAGGCCGCGCTGCCGCAGAAGTCTGGTGGCGGTGTAACCATCCATTATGGGCATCTGCATATCCATGAGGATTGCATCAAACGAGGTCTCGCCTGCCTTGGCGATGGCGACGCTACCGTTCTCCGCCGTATCGACCTCCAGCCCGGCTTGCTCCAGCACAATACGCACCAGCTCGCGGTTCTCCTCGCCGTCGTCCACCACCAGGACCCTGGCGTGAGCGAAGACCCATGTCTGTCCGCTCGGAGTGTCTCCCTCACCCCACGTGGTCACGATCTGCTCCGGCTGAAGCAGCCGGATATCCTCCAGCGGCCCGGTCGCGACGGTGACGGTGAAGGCACTGCCTCTACCCGGTTCGCTGCGCACGGTGATGTCACCGTCCAGCGCGCGCG
>JBOIEE010000061.1:0-10614 GCA_050740975.1 Gammaproteobacteria bacterium
GGCCATCCATGTCGACGCCAGCCGAACGCGACGCCACTTACGAGGATCTCTGCAAAGTCCCCGATCATCTGCTCGCGCAAATCATCCACGGCCAATTGATCACGCTGCCGCGACCGGCACCCCGACACGCCTTGGCATCATCGTCCTTAGGCGAGGAATTGGCCGGGCCGTATCAAAAAGGTCGATCCGGCGGACCCGGGGACTGGTGGATACTCGACGAACCCGAATTACACCTGGGCCGAGACATCTTGGTGCCGGATTTGGCGGGCTGGCGACGGGAACGCATGCCCAGATTGCCCGAGACGGCTTACTTCGAGATTCCCCCTGATTGGGTGTGCGAGGTGCTGTCGCCCTCGACGGCCCAGATGGATCGCGTGGACAAACTCGGCATCTATGCGGCCCACGGCATCGCCTACGCTTGGCTCATCGATCCCGACGCCAAGACCCTGGAAGTGTTTTCCTTGCAAGAGGGGCACTGGCGTCTCGAACTCGCCCTTAAGGAATCCGACGAAGTCCGCGCCCCGCCGTTCGACGCGATCGCCTTTAGCCTCGCCGCCCTTTGGGAATAGGTATTGCCAATCCCCTTCCGTTTCCGATCTGAGCCTTCGCATAGTCTACTCCTTGAATGCATAGGGAAGGTCTTGCAAGCGCAGCTCAATGCCGCCCGGCCGCTGCAGGAAAACTTCGCCTTGCTCCCCGTACGCAAGGGGCAGTATGGCGAGTAAAACCGTGCCTTGGGGATGGGGGGAGGCGATCAGCACTTCACCGATCGCGTCTTTATCGTCGTACACGGCGGATCCCGGCTCCGCAAGAGCCCGTGTTTTTGCCAAGGCGAGATACAAGCGGCGTTTGAGTTGGCCGCGGTACCTGAGTCTGGCGATCACCTCTTGTCCGGGGTAACACCCTTTGTTGAAACTAACGCCGCCAAGGCATTGCAGATTGAGCATTTGCGGCAGGTATTTTTCCGAAGAGGAACGGTTTAGCCATGGGACACCCGCGAGGATATCCAGCATCGTCCACGCCTGCGGTGTAACGGGGGCGACACGGCGTGAGAGGCGTTGCCAGAGTCCTTGCAGAATTTCTTGTTCGGCGATCACGATTGCCCGCGGAGGCAGGCCGGTGAGGCGTATGGTTGTGAGCCCACCTTCTTGCGCCACGTGATCCTCTGCCGATGGCAGGGGCAGGCGCTCCGCGTCAAATAACGCCGCCAGACCGGCGCCTGTGATCCCCACCCGATGCAGATCCCCGCCACGGTCCTCAAGCGCAACCGCGCGGCGCAGGACGTAGAGCCGCAGTCGGCGTAACACAGTATCCGTGAGATCCGCCGGAAGCAACAAAAGGTAGCGGTCCCCAATGTGAACGACTCGCAGCACGGAGATCACCTGGCCCTTCGGCGTACACCAGGCACCGATGCCGCTGCGGCCGTCGACAATGACCCGAACGTCGTTGGTCAGCAAGGCGTGCAAGAAGGCTTCTGCATCGTTTCCTGCTACTTCGATTATGCCTAATTGCGATAAGTCGGTGCATACCTCGGAATGGAGCGCGGCGGAAAGCTCGGCTTCCGGGTCCCCAAAGTGCAACAGCTCGCCATCGGCAAATCGCCCGCCCGCCGCCAGGAGGAATTCTTGCCAATGAGGATCCATAGGATGAGTGAGCTTTGTGAGCTTTGTGCTTAGATCTGTTCTCGCCACAGCATGCGCAGATCGTGAATCAATACTCGCATAGCCTCCGTCTCGGGAGGTAATTTACCTGCGAGCCACGCCAAAATGTCTTGATCATTTTGATCAAGCAAATGCCCGAATAACTCCTGCTCGTTGCGGCTGAGCGTGCCAAAACGCTTTTCCAGAAACTCCCCCAGGACCAGATCCAGCTCGCGAACGCCGCGCCGGCAGCGCCATTTGAGCCGCTTAGCCGCGCCTGCTAAGTGCTGCGCGCCAGGATTAGCTTCTTGATCTCCGCGATCGCCTTGGCTGGATTGAGTCCCTTGGGACATACCTTGGCGCAATTCATGATCGTGTGGCAACGGTACAGCCTAAACGGATCTTCAAGCTCATCGAGCCGCTCACCGGTGGCCTCATCGCGGCTGTCGATGATCCAGCGGTACGCTTGCAGAAGGACGGCGGGGCCAAGATAGCGCTCGCTATTCCACCAGTAACTGGGGCAGCCGGTGGAACAGCACGCACACAGTATGCATTCGTAGAGGCCGTCGAGCTTTGCTCGGTCCTCCTTGGACTGCAAGCGTTCGCGGTCAGGGGGAGTAGGGCTTTGTGCTTGCAGCCAGGGCTCAATAGAGGCATATTGGGCGTAGAAGTGGGTCAGATCGGGGACCAGATCTTTGACCACGGGCAAATGAGGCAGGGGATAGATCTTGGCCTCGCCCCGGATCTCCGCGAGCGCCTTGGTGCAGGCCAGGGTGTTGGTCCCATCGATGTTCATGGCACAAGATCCGCAGATCCCCTCACGGCAAGAGCGGCGAAAGGTGAGGGTGGGATCGAGCTCGTCCTTGATATAGATGAGGGCATCCAAGACCATGGGGCCGCAGCGATCGAGATCGATCTCGTAGCTGTCCATGCGTGGGTTTGCGCCCGCATCGGGATCCCAACGATAGACGCTAAAACGCTTGCGGTTTAGCGTCCCGCCGGCGGCGTTGACGTGCTTTCCGATACCGACTTTTGAATTTTCAGGAAGTGTGAATGCGGCCATGATGTCTTATAGTTTTCAATAGACTCGGGGTTTGGGGGGAATCGGATCCACTTCGTCGGTCAAGGTGTGTAAATGGACAGGCCGATAATCAAAACGCACCTCGCCCTTCTGGTTTACCCAGCCCAACGTATGTTTGAGCCAACGGACATCGTCGCGCGCGGGATAGTCTTCGCGCGCATGCGCTCCCCGACTCTCCGTGCGATTGTACGCGGATTTGATGCTGACCATCGCCTGGCCCAGCAGGTTCTCCAATTCTAAGGTCTCCACCAGATCGGTGTTCCAGATCATGGACCGATCGGATACGTGCACCTCGGAAAGCGACTTCCAAACCTGTTCAAGCTTTGAAATGCCTTCGTTCAGGGTTTCACCGGATCTGAACACAGCTGCGTAGTTTTGCATAGTGCGTTGCATTGTATCTCGGATCTTGGCCGTCGGAATAGAACCCTTGGCCGTGCGCAGGCGTTCCAAACGCTCCAAGGTCGGCTCGGTGCAATCGGCGGGCAGGGGTTTGTGCGCAGAGCCAGGGGTGATTGTTTTTGCGCAATAATCAGCCGCCGCACGTCCGAATACGATGAGGTCGAGCAGTGAATTCGATCCCAGCCGATTCGCACCGTGCACCGAAACGCAGGCGCACTCGCCGATCGCGAGCAGTCCTGGGACTAAGGAACTCGGATCGCCGTTTTTCAAAGTGGCCACTTGCCCGTGGTAATTGGTGGGGATCCCGCCCATATTGTAGTGTGCCGTCGGGATCACCGGAATAGGTTTTTTGCTCACGTCCACACCGGCGAAGATGCGGGCGGACTCTGTGATCCCGGGAAGCCGTTCCTCGATGACCTCCGGGCCGAGATGTTCCAGGTGAAGATAAATGTGATCTTTCTCGGGTCCCACGCCGCGCCCTTCCCGGATCTCCACGGTCATGGAGCGGCTCACTACATCGCGCGACGCCAGATCCTTGGCATTGGGTGCATAGCGCTCCATGAAGCGTTCGCCTTCGGAATTCGTGAGATAGCCGCCTTCCCCTCGCACCCCTTCGGTGATAAGACACCCGGATCCATAGATCCCCGTGGGATGAAACTGGATGAATTCCATGTCCTGCAGCGGCAAGCCGGCGCGCAGTACCATGGCGTTGCCGTCTCCGGTACAGGTATGGGCCGAGGTACAGGAAAGATACACGCGGCCATAACCCCCGGTTGCTAATACCACCGCATGGGCGCGAAAACGGTGCAAGGAGCCGTCTTCCAGGTTCCACGCTAGCACGCCGCGGCAGATCCCCTCATCGTCCATGATTAAATCCAGGGCAAAGTATTCGACGAAAAACTCCGCGTGATGTTTTATCGATTGCTGATACAGCGTGTGCAAAATCGCGTGCCCAGTACGGTCCGCCGCGGCACAGGTGCGCTGGGCGATCCCTTTTCCGAAACCGGTGGTCATTCCTCCGAACGGGCGCTGATAAATCCGACCATCTTCGGTGCGGGAAAAAGGCACCCCATAGTGCTCAAGCTCGATGACGGCTGGCACAGCTTCCCGGCACATGTATTCGATCGCGTCTTGATCGCCCAACCAGTCAGAGCCTTTCACGGTATCATACATGTGCCAGCGCCAGTCGTCTTCACCCATATTGCCGAGCGCCGCGCTCATCCCGCCTTGAGCGGCTACAGTGTGGCTGCGGGTGGGGAAGACCTTGGTGATGCAGGCGGTCGACAAACCTTTGGCCGCCATGCCGAAGGTCGCGCGCAAGCCGGCCCCACCCGCCCCAACAACGACCACGTCGTATTGATGATCGATGAGCGGGTATGCGGAGCTCAAGGGCTACGCTCCGAGCACGACGCGCAAGATGGCCAGCACGGACACCAATGCCAGCATCAGCATGGCGAACTGGAGGGTTAACAATAGCATGACCTTCAACCACGGCGTGTGGACATAGTCTTCGATCACTACTTGCATCCCTAGGTGGGCGTGATAACAGACGGCGACCACAAACACCAGCATCAGTGCGGCGACTATGGGCGAGCTAAGCCAGCGGACAGCGGCTTCGTAGCTTGCGCCAGACATGACGATCAACGATACCACAAACCAGATCGTCAGCGGTGTCAATACGATGGCGGTGACGCGCTGGGCGCGCCAGTGATGGCCCCCTTCTTTAGCAGAGCCTGAGCCTAAAGCACGGGCTAAGGGAGCTCGTAGATCCATCGCTGCTATGCTCCAGAAGCCAATAGCCAGGTCGCGGCGGTGGCAAGCGCAGTGGCCAGTAACACGGCGACAGCGGAGTTATCGACCGTTTTAAGGTCAAAGCCGTAACCGGCATCCCAAAACAGGTGTCTCACCCCGTTGAACAAGTGGAAAAACAGCGCGAATGACCAAGCGATTAGCGCGATTTTGCCTGCCCAGGATGCAAGCGCTGTCGTGGCCTTAGCAAACGCGTCGGGCCCGCTCGCAAGCGCAAGCAGCCAATAGGCGAGAAGTACTGTACCCAGGGTGAGAAATACACCCGTGAGCCGATGTGCAATCGACAGCAAAGCGGCTAACGGAAGCTTATAGATCTGTAAATGAGGGGATAAAGGACGCGTCGTCATACTTTAACTACAGATAGATTAACCGGGGAAGCCCGCACGGAACTTGGCCCTCGACACTCCTGTCGGGCTCAAAAATCGATGCACCGGCCACGCCGTTCCCAGTCGCCATAGCGGGTGGGATCGGGGCCCGCGGGCCCGCCGACTTCACGCGGCCTTTCTTGCTCCGGTTTAGGTCGTCCCCCCGTTGGCCGCTCGTCGCTTGCGGTTTTCGTCGGTTCTCTTGGTGTCATCGGTTCGCACCCTGCTACAGGATCTGATGGAAGCGCTCGTCTTATTCTGGGCACTTCGAAAAATTCCGTCCGTGGAATTTTTCGCATCGCAAAGCAAAAATGCGATTTTTGCTTTGCTCCATTTCTCAAACAGTTACCTGTTCGAGAAATGGGCAGCATTCCCTATGCTGCTGGGCACTTCGAATTAATCGAAGTGCCCTTCTATGGTCTTCGGTCTTCCGGTTGACGAAACGGGCCTGGCGAGTTCCGCTCCGCCATACTAGTATGTTTTCAAGAGGGGAGCATTGCAAGTTTTTCGATCTCTAGGACCGTGCTTAGCCAAGGGAATATAGGTTTACCCAGGAGAGTTGGCTCGCCCTTTCAAGCCCCCATCACACTGCAACCTCATTATTCGCCCGCCTTAGCCTGTGCCTTCGGCCTAACTCACCTCGCCGCATTTATCGTTGTCTTGTTACAGCCGCTCGCCTTGCTTTCTAAGGCGGCACTCGCCACTGCGGTTGTGCTGAGCGGCGCCTTGGCGATGCGGCGACACCTGCTTTTTCTGGGTGCTAGTATAGTAGCCATCACGCTAAAGCCGGATGGCACCTTTTTGGTCCGATTGGCTAACAGCGACGTAGAAAAAGGGGAGCTATCGCCGGGTGCATTTGTGCATCCGCAGTTGACGGTGCTGGTTTTCAAATTGTCGCGGAAACGCCGGCGTGTATTGTTGCTTACTCCCGACAACGTCGATGCGGAGGGGTTTCGCCGTTTGCGGGTTCGGCTGCGGGTGTAAGCAAGGCAGGGAACGAGGGCCGCTCCGCGTTCGCCGTCAGCGACGAGATCGCGCTGTTTCATTGCGCCGGGTTGACCAGGCGATCCATAGTTTGCGCAGGGGTGTAAGCGCAATGTGATGCTCCGCAACACGAAAACCATCTTTCGCGATCTCGTGCAGGGTAGCGCGGTAAATGTTACCCAGGATGAGGCTATGAAGCTGGGATAGACGGTCTCTTACTGGCAATCTTTCCAGCGATTCTTGTAAACGTTCGGAGGCCCGCTTGGCCTGGATTTCGACAAAACGGTGCAAGGGATCCAGGTCGTTTGCGTGCACCGGCTGATCGAGCTGTACGCCAGCCCGCTCAGCTTCATCGAGCGGCAAATGGGGCCGGCCACGCGCCATATCCCGCGGAAGGTTTTGGATCAGCAAGGTCAATTCGTAAGCGCTTCCCAGTTGCTTGAGCGCGCCCGGCGTGTGTTCATCGCGATAGCCATTGATGAGCGCAGACAAGCTCCATAGGGTACCCATTTTCTCTAGGAAGGGTTCCAACGCGGTGAATTCAGGATGGGCGGCGTGGCTTAGCTCTAGGTCGACCGCATCGATGGCATCACAGAAAGATCGCTTGGTCGAGGCGAAATCGTTGAACGACCGCGCCAGCACTGCGGCGGTGGGATGTCGAGCCCCTCCGCGAAACGCGCGCTCGATTTCCTCTCGCCACCACTGAAGCCTTATGCGGCCCACACCGGGGTCCGTGGCTCCGTGCAGGATCTCTTCCAGCTCCAACCACAGCCCGTGTAGGGCCAAGAACGCGTGCTTTTTCTCGGGTGCAAGGTACAGGTTGCTATAGTAAAGACTTGACCCGGGTGGCGCGACCGCGGCTTCCCAAGCCGATTGCTCAGTCACCGAAGCTTGCGAGCTTTTGAAAAAATCTGTTGTGCTCGGGATCGCGCGTTCCACCGGAGCGCAGGACCGTTTTGCCGGGAGCGAAACGGAGCACAAGCCCCGAGGGGGCGAGCCTTAAGGATGAGGCGCAGAGCATCGTAATTGATCCCGACTCATTTCAGCAGGTACTCCTGCAAAAAACGTATCGTGGTATAAAAGGAAAAATCCGCGTTTTTTTTCTTTCTGAACCCGTGTCCCTCGTCTTGAGCGAGTAGGTACCACACGGGGGCGCCATTTTTTCTGGCCGCGCTCACGATCTGCTGCGACTCGCTTGCGGGAACGCGGGGATCGTTCGCTCCTTGGATGACCAACAGCGGTTTGCTTATCCGATGCGCCTGGTTAAGAGGCGCGATCTCTTCCAGGAATGCCCGCATCTTGGGATCGCGTTCATCGCCGTATTCCGCGCGGCGAAGGTCGCGGCGATAGCCTTTGGTGTTCTCTAGAAAAGTGCGCAGGTTGGCGATCCCAACCGCGTCCACCGCGCAGCGAATGCGATCAGGGTAGTGGGTCGCGAGCGCCAATGCCATGTGCCCCCCATAACTAAACCCGGTCGCAAGCACCCGCTGCGCATCAAGCGCTGGGTTTTCGGCGATCCAATCGAGCAGGGCCCCGGCGTCTTTATACGCGTCTACTCTTTTATACTCGTCATCTAGCTTTAAGAACGTCTTCCCATACCCCGACGAACCGCGCACATTAGGGTAGATCACGGCGATCCCCAGCCCGTTAAGATAATAATTGATCTCTGCTTTAAAATCGGCCCGTGCCTGGCTCTTCGGCCCGCCATGAAAATAGATCATGACAGGTCGCTTACCGACAAACTTTTTCGGCGGCCTGTAGAGCAAGCCGCGTAGTTCCCGGCCGTCGAAGCTCCGCCATCGGATAGAACGGGGTGCGGCAAATATCGAGGGGTCGAGGCCCCCTGTCTCGCTGAACGTCCACCGCGTGAGCTTCCCGCTGTTAACATCCACCGAGTACACATCACTCGCTATGTGCGCAGAGCTGAGCGCGAACCCGAGCTCGGGGCGGTCCTTATGCCATCGCACTTTGTTGAACACGCCCTGTGGAAGCCTCGGTGCCTGGATCTCACGCTCGTCGGAGGTGGCCATCAACCTGAGCCGGCTGATACTGTCCTCATTGGTCACGAAGGCGACTCGAGACCCATCATGGGAGACGTCCAGCCAAATGACATCCCATGGGATGTGTTTTGACAGTATTCGGGAGCTGTGATCCGCAAGATCGATCTTGGTGAGCTGTAGAAACTCTGAGCCCTCATCGCTCGCTACGTATACTGCAGGCCGCTTCTTGCTAAAGCGGGGACTGAGGTAGGCGACTTTGGAGGAGGATTTGCCGATGCGGGTTTTCTTTTCGGTTCTTACATCGACCATCCAAAGATGACTTTCGTTGACCGATATGAGTTCCTGGGCCAACAGTTGAACGTCTTCCTGCGACCAATCGGCGATACTCCAGCCGCCACCGGGAAACCGTGCCAGACGATGCTTGGTCTCGGGCCGCGCGGGATCGATTAGATAAAGCTCCGTAAACGCCCCTTCCTGTGCTTCGTCAAGCTTCCAGAAACTCAGCCACTCGCCGTCATTCGACCACGGCCCCAAGGCGTGCTGGCCCTCTCCGTCGGTAAGTAGGGTCTCTCGTCCGGTTCCCAGATCAAAGCGGTAGATCTGGTAGAATTCATCTCCTCCCCGATCCTTGGTGAAGACGAAATACCGCCCCTGCCTTGGTTCATAAGTGGCGTCCTTCACGGGTTCCTTAAAATAGGTGAGCTGATAGCGGGCACCGCCCGGCATCGCCACGCGATGCACTTGCGTTGTGTCCGCAAAGCGCGTGCGGATGAGAATTGCCCGCTTTAGAGGATGCCAGTCCGCAAAGCTAGCGCTGCGAACCTCCGTATAACGCTGAGCTTCCTGGACAAGGGATGCCGGGATTGTAGGAACACCCTCGCTGAGGAGACTATCTTCCGGAGTGATCAGTTCTTCTTGCCCTGATGCGGCGGTGCATAGCGACGCCAGCACCAGGAGGAGCGCTTTGTTCACTTGTTTTTGAGTATCACTTACGAGTGATCCGAGAAGCACGCCGAGGCGATCGGCTGTTCGCAGCGAGCGAAGTACAGATGGGAACGAAAAAGCATACCACATCCGATTCGAGAGCCTCGGCATGCTACACTTGCAAGGTCGCCAAATCCAGCGCCGTTATGAGCATCAGCAGAATCCTAGCCCTCTTGGTATCCGCAGCGGTCGTGGTCACCCCGACGTCTGTTGATGCCGCCGACATTAGAGGTGTTGCCATCGTGCAAGACGATGCCACCCTAAAGTTGAGCGGACGCCTGATTCGGCTTTTTGGCGTCTATATCCCTGCGCTGAACCGCTCTTGCGGTAACAGCGTACAGCCCGTGAGCTGCGAAGAGCAAAGGGCGGCGCGGGCCCTGAACTTCAAGCTTTCAGGCTTCGTGCGATGCCACGCCCAAAGAACACTCTCCGACCGAAGCCTTCTGGCTGTTTGTTGGAATGACCGCATCGATTTGGGCGCCTTTTTAATCGAACGAGGCTTAGCCTTAGCAACACCCGACGCACCGTTTGAATACCATGCGCAGGAAAGAGTTGCCCGCTCTCAACGGCGCGGCCTTTGGACCTTTTATGGGCAGGGTGACTATTGACCAAAAGGTAGAGACCCAAGGGTCAACCCGAAAGCGTATGATATATCCCGGCTGCCATAAACACGGCATGAGCGCCCGAGCTTCGTGTTCGACTGGAGCTGCTACGCCCCACGGCGACAAGGCGATGAAATGCCGTTACGCGGGGGTCGAATGGGACGACGAGACGATGCAGCGCACGATGCAGGCAGCGCGCCGGGAATCTGGATCTCTTGCAATGTAGTTCGGGGTTAGAGCAAAGACTCCTAAATGCCGATTTTCCTTGGCCACCATCTTTCTTGGCTTTGATTTTCGTTTCTCAAACAGTTTTAACTCTGACCCCGAACTTACCCTCCGAACTTACCCTATGAGTCATACAGACCTATGGTTCGCTTGCTGGCTTCTCGGTAGATGCCCGATCAACGAGCATCCGACACTCCTCTGGGCCAGAGCGGCCTCTCCACTCCCCGGAGATCCCGACCCGTAGAGCTTGGGCCTGAGGGCGCCTATGTCAGCTCACGCCATAGCCTTGCAGCCTATCTATCGCGAAAGTTTTCGAACTTGTAGGACGAATCTCTTGTTTCGTAATAATAATTGAGCCTGGAGCGCACCTTCCGCCCGTTTCTTTTACGACAGATCGGTCCATCCGTGATCGGTTAAGCCCGAGTGCTGCATGGATGGGCATTGTGTTCAATGGCTTGCAGTAAGCCAAGTCGGCTTTTGTTCGGGTCGAAGGCCTCGACGAACAAGAGGTGAGATAGCCGCTGT
>JBOIEE010000062.1:0-2563 GCA_050740975.1 Gammaproteobacteria bacterium
CCTTTTGGCACCCCACCTCCGAGTGAGGAATTGCCCCAACAGCAGGTTCTTGCGTTTGCCTAATTCGGACAGCAGAACGGGGTCTGATTTTTGAATGCCTTACAAACCCGTCCAAACGCCCAGAAAAGTATCTGCTTTTCCGCTCTAAATGAGATTGTGAGGCCCGAGTGATGGATCAAACCAGGCGTTCACCTCCGATTACCCACTTGTCCTGGATGGAATATAGACGGTCGTGCTCCATTCAAAGACGCAAAGGTTTATCTGGGTGGCGCGAGAGAGGGCACTGGCGCGAAACGGGGACGCGCCATGTACCCGGAATTCAACCGGCCGATGTGAAGGAGTTGGTGGATAACGGTGCTGAGGTCATTGTCTTTTTAAGCGCGATGTGTGCTCTGGCCGAGCGCGATTCCGGCGGTGATCAAATGCGCGCTGCGCAGCGGTTCGGGGATGCGGCCGTTGATCGCGAATCGATTGATGAGCATCTCGGCCTCGCTGAGCGAAAGCCCCTTGCGCTGAACAAAAAGCCCCGCGAGGGATTCCATCGGGCCAGCCCGCTCGATCAGGCGCCACTTGCGCACTCCTCCAGGGACCCGAGGAGCGCACGCCGGATGGCATTCAAGTCAGCACGCCGGCGTGCGATCACCAGCACCGGGATGTCCAGCGCATCATGGAGCCCGTTGAGATCGACCACGCTGAAACCGGCAACGGCGATCCCCTGTAAGAGCACGGCATGAAGCTGGGGATAGAAGCGCGAACCCCGCACCAACCCGGCGAGCACCTGGGTCGCATTGGCGCCGTCACGCCGCACTTTGCCGCTCAAAACTCCAGAAAGCCTTTCTCCGGCATAAACTGCGCCCACGACCAGCACGTCTCCCCGATGAGCGTCGGCAAACGGGGCATCATCGAAACCGATGACGTGGGTAAAACTCCGCGCCAAGGCACAACTTGCTGAGCTGCAACCCCTAGACGGGGGAGACGCTGTTTGATCCAGGCAATCTCCTTGGTGTAGGGGCGGATCCTCCGCAAATCGATCACGTCTGGTCGCGTATAAAGCCCTCCCGACTGGAAGAAGTGCACGTGGGCGTCGATGAGGCCCGGTAGGATCCATTTGCCCTTGGCATCGACCGCACGCGCCTCTTTGGGGGTCGTCACTTCGTTTCGGCTTCCCACCGCGGCGATGCGTTCGCCTACGACCAGCACCACAGTATCAGGCCGAGGTGCCCTGCCTGTCCCATCTAGGAGAGTCGCCCCAACGTAGGCCGTAAGGCTCCCCCCGTCGTTGGGGACAGCCAATGCGGAGACCTGCAAGCCCAGGGACAGCAATACGCCAATCCACGTCTTCATATCGCATTCGGCCACCTACACTGCTTAACCATCGTAACGAACCTCTGACGCTCGAGGGACGGCCCACCCGTACCTTCCGCACCCTGTTGGGCACCGTGGCCCTCCCAATCCCCGCTCTACCACATTGTTTATCCTTTTACGCTGCAACATAACAGTGCTTGGTGTTTATTATTTGCCATCAAGACCACACGTTTTTCTGCACCCGTGATTATGGCTAAAGACCAAGAGCGGCTTATCGCCCTCGATTGGATGCGCGGATTGGTCATGGTGCTCATGGCCCTAGACCATGCCTCGATGATTTACGACAGCGGCCGCCTGGCCTTGGATTCGGCGGCGACCTATGCCCCAGGTACGCCGCTGCCTGGGGCGCGCAGTTCCTAACCCGCTGGGTCACGCACCTGTGCGCCCCCACCTTCGTGCTCTTGGCGGGTGCCGCCTTGGCCTTGAGAAAACTGTCATCACCGTGGCGCAAGCGGGGATTCAGAACGAAGTATCGATAGGGACATGGTGATCCAAGGGATCATCATCGTTTCCTACGATCTGGTCCTGAGACCGTTTCTCACTATGCAGAGGCCGGTGCTTCATGTTCGCCATCGGCATGGGCATGATAGCGATGGTGTGGTTGCGGCGCCTCAATGCCGTCGTCTTACTCAGCGCGGCAGTCTTGTGGTTCCTCGTCGGTGAGGCGGTCACAACATTCTGGTGGGACCCCGCTTCGGGCAATCCTCCCATTTGGGCAGCCTTCACTATAGCGGTGCTCCGCAGCAATGTCCTCACGATCCTCTACCCGGCGATCCCGTGGCTTTCCATCATGATGCTGGCTGGGCGTTCGGCCGCTACTCCGCGCAGATGGAATCGGGGCATTCTCGCGTCGGGTTCCTGATTGGCTCTGGCGCTGCGTTGCTTGCGGTGTCGTTCGTCGTCAGGGTATGGAACGGTTACGGCAATATGCGGCTCCTGCGGGAGGACAACATCTGGGTGCAATGGCTCCATGTAAGCAAGTACCCGCCCAGCTTGAGCTTTATCACCCTAGAGCTCGGGTTGATGTGCCTCGTGTGGAGCTGCGTTTATGGCGTTAGAAAAACGTGTTAAGCCCCAGCAGAAAAATCTGTTCCTGGTGTTCGGGCAAACGGCGCTCTTCTTTTATTTCATCCACATTCCTGTGCTGGCCATACCAGCGCTGGTATTCGACCTGTTCCGCGCCGGCTCGCTTGCCTGG
>JBOIEE010000063.1:0-5682 GCA_050740975.1 Gammaproteobacteria bacterium
CCACCTCCCCAACAAACTCCCCCGCCGCGGCGTCGTTGTAACCACTAAGACCAAACTCCTCATCGTAGAAAATCAAAATAAACAAAGGGTTTTCACACGGCTGCACCACCAGCAGAAGGAACATCCATCGTAGCTCAGATCATCCACGGCCAATTGATAACGCTGCCACGCCCTGCGCCCAGGCATGCGCGCGCATCGTCGATAGTGGGGGCAAGCTGGTACCTGCTTATGACGAAGGCAATGGCGGCCCAGGAGGGCGGTGGATACTAGACGAGCCGGAATTGCACCTGGGAGCCGACATCCTGGTTCCCGATCTCGCCGGCTGGCGAAGGGAACGGTTGCCGACATTGCCGGAGACCGCCTACTTTGAATTACCCCCCCATTGGGTGTGCGAAGTGCTGTCGCCCGCGACGGCTCGGATGGATCGGGTGGACAAGCTCGGCATTTACGCCGCTCACGGCGTCGCCCATGCCTGGATCGTCGATCCGGACGCTAAGACGCTGGAGGTGTTTGCGCTGAGTGAAGCACACTGGCGGCTCGATGTGGCGCTCAAGGAGCCCGACGAGGTCTGCGCGCCGCCCTTCGATGCGATCCGTTTCAGTCTCGCCGCACTATGGCCGTAGCGCACGCTACGGGTGACCACCAAATCCATTACGAGATACAGAGCGCGACCGCACACAGTGAGGCACGAATCCGAGCGTTTCGCGGCGGTTGGAGTTGTATCCTCGTGCCGTGCAGGGCCACGACAGCATCCGTCCTTGGATTTGCCGGCGCCGTCCATGGCGCTCGCTTCCTTCTCTTGGCTTGCCTTCTCTAGCTAGTGCCCGAAGCTGATCCTCGGTCAGGATACACCCTTCCTGGGCTACCTTCGCCGCCAGCGCCCGAAGCGCTCGACGTCGGTTCTATAGCGGCGATCTAGCTTGCGCCGTGAGAGCCCCTCCCAGCCCTACCGGCAGGCGCACCAAGCGCACCCGGTGTGCGCCGGCATCGGTCCAGGCAATAAAGACTGGTCGCCGACGCGCTGCAGCAGTGGGATTTCGCTCGGGTACTCGGGAAATTCCCCCACAGGGACTAGGGTCTGCGCCAGTACGCCCCGGGCCTCGGACACCCTGGCAAGGCGCAGATCCTGCTCTGGCCCATCGCTGCGGCGTGCCCGCCAGCTCACCAGCGCCGCACCATCTTTAAGCAGCAGCACGTCCACGAAACCGGCCGCGGCCTCTCCTTCCACCGTAATCGGTGAACCGAAGCTTTTGCCACCGTCTTCAGAGAAGGCCACCTTGACCGCCGGCCGGTCATTAGCCCCCGTGAACCACGGCCACGGCTACACGCGATCCCTTGGGCGATCCACTGGCATCCACGGTGGGCCCGTTACCTGGGCAGCCCTCGATCACCCAGCCGTCGGCGTGCACGTTCGCAGGCGCGCTCACGCCGGCTCCCGACCAGCGCACCAGAGCGATGTCACGCACCTCGCCCGCTTGATGGTCCCGATAGACGGTGAGGAACTCTTTGTCTGCGGCGACCGAATGCGGCATACAGCAGGAGCACATGTCGGTATCCAGGGGGACCTCGGATCCCAGCCGTCCTTGCGCGTCCAAGCGGGTCGCCATCAGCATTTGGGTGCCGCTCCAGCTTTCCTTGCTCTTGCCCGGAACTTTCGGGTGATGGATGATCTGGCGCCCGTCCGACCACACCGCACTCAAGGTGCCGTCGGCAAGCCCCGAGAGAAAGAGATCGTACGGATAGGCCTTGGGGTGGCGAGAGGCTTTTTCCGGGGCACTCCAAGTTCGGCCACCATCGCCCGAGCGGGCAAGATAAATATCCACAGCATCGGGATCAGTAGACCCTTCGGCCGGAAGGATCCATCCCGCACCCAAGCCGCCCCCAGCAAACCCGATCACCGCCGGTTTGTCGGGCAACTTTTTCGCCGCGGTTACGGTCTGGGGAGCAGACCAACGGCCGCTGTCCCAGATCGCGAAACGCAACAGTTCCTCCTTATCGCCCCGCGGCTCCACCCAGCTCAGAATTAAGCGTCCGTCCGGCGCCGCGCTCACGTGATGCTGCCGGCTCTGCGTGGGGGCAGGCGTCGCCAAGTTCTCGACCAGCGGGTGAGCCCTTGTCTCGGCACTAAATGCCTCTACATGCAACAACAGACCAAGCGAAAGGCTGCTCGCAAGCTTCAACCACGAGGGAATCATCATCACATTTCTCCTAGGAGTTCTTTTTCCTTGTACCATCGCTACGCTGTGAACGCAATGCGGCAAATTGTCGCATGTTGTCCTCTCTCTCCATCTATTGATGCGGAACCACCGCGGAGGGGCGTGGCCTCTGCAAGGAGTACAAGAAGATTGACGCGCGAGCAAAACCAGGGGGTGCGACAATTTGCCGCATTCCCAAAGGCAAACGAACTGGGTATCATCGGTTTAGCCCCAAGGGTTTCGGCCAGAGGTTCGTTAAAGGACGAGGATGCGAATGCCGCAAAGCCCGCAAAAAGAAGGGCCGTGCATGCAGCACGGCCCTTAAGGATGGTGAGAGACGAATTGTCTAGGCGTGTAAAGCTTCAGGACTCTCGACCCTCACCCGGAAGCGCTTGGTTGCTTAAGGCTCTACGGTAGCTATCCCGTTTGGGCTTTGGCATCAAGCGGCTTTCTTGGCTTCGGCGATCAAGGCCAGGCACGCTTCCGCGCAGTCCGCGCACGCCTGGTGCTTCTCGGCATGCTTGCGGCATTCCTTTTCGCAATCCTCGCAGACCAGGGCACAGGCGTTGGCGAAGACCTGGGTGTGTGCCGATTTGCTGGCGCTTAGGTGGGACAGAGCAGCGCAGGCCGCGATCACCTCCTGTACCGGAGACTGCGCAGTCCACCAGCGAGGTGTCGCCCACTTTAAATGCAGCGATGCAGTGGTTAAGGCAGGTGTGTCCCTTATTGACGCAGCCCTCGGCGGCGCTTAGAAGGCCGCTGTGGGCATGAGTCGTTGCCTGGGCGACGCGGGTGAAACCGGCACCGGCCATTAAGGCAGCTCCACTCACGGCCGTCCCCAGAAGGAACGACCTGCGCGCCGGGGTGAGGCCGTCCGGCTCCGAGTGCGTTCTGGGAGGTAATTGAGACATTTAGCCTCTCCTTTCAACAGAATGGATTAAAGGGTCCCGCCAGCGGGTGGCGCTATTCCAGGTTTAACGCTGCGGCGCTTTCTGCGATTGGGATGCCGGTGGAGAGCCAGTTTCCTCTGTGCATCCCGTGCGAAAGCGCCGCGCTCTCTATCCTTCACAAGCACACCGCGGCTTAACGATGCTACCACATTGGCCGGTATGGACACTACCGGGGAAAACCCTGTGTCGTGGGAAGAGAAGGGGGAGAGAACGACTGAAGGGACTCGATGTGAGGGGTGGACCAGCGCTCCTCTTAAGGGTGAAATCCTTATGTCAGCGGGCGGATAGGGGGCTTGGTTTCTTTAGACGCCAGCCTTTTCCTCGGTTTTCGCTGCTCGCAGGAGACAGTGCCTGTGGAAAGTCGCTCTGTAGGCGCGGCGTTTTGTCGCACCGGAAACTAATCGCAAATACAGTGTATGAATAAAAAAAGCCCCGGCCCCATGGTGGGCCGGGGCAACGGCTTTGTAGCTACGGGAGGCATCGTGCTTAGCTACAGTTACTGGCGGTTAACCAGACACTAAAATTCGATTACGACTATCCCCTTTTCACCAGATACGAACCGTAAAAAAGGCGGATCATCCCTGACCCGCATATACCGTAAGAATCACATCTTTCCGCTTGTAGCTCGGAAAGAGCGATGATACTAACCCGAAATAATGCGCGTGGGAATGTGGCAAATTGTCGCACCCCCTCGCCTAATCAATAATCGCAATGATCCCCGTGGGACAGTGCTTTCATTGTGTTCGGGGCACTGCGCAAATAGCCTCATTTCCTTATGACAAACAGCACAAACGACGTGCGAACCGAATTTGCATACAGTCCAGTAGGCCGAGGTGCGACAATTTGCCTGGAACGAAAGAAGAATTCGAATCCATCCTGGTGGATTTCAATTGGTCGCACCGGTTCAACGCCAACTGGACTTTACGTAACGGGGTGGTTGCGGAAATGTCTCAAGACTTCGGGGAGATCTCTGGAGGCGCGGTAGCAGACGACGGTCGTACCGTGGACCGCTGATATCGAGCACGCCTTCCAAGTGCGGGGCTACGCGCGGGCGGATGCCTTTGTGCCGCCGAGGCCCGAAGTCATGCAGCTCGTCAAGCGATACCGCAACGTAACCGCCTTGGCCAAGCCGGAAATCAGGTCAGCTTCAGCACCGCGATGACGATTCCACCCACGGTCAAGGTGGTGGCAAACGACCAGAGCATGAATCGGTCGATGCGGCGCGTGAGGGTATCGATACGCTTATCGATCTGCTCGAAGCGCTTATCGATCTGCTCGAAGCGCTGGTCTATCTGCTGCTGCATCGCCTCCAGGCGCTTGTCCATGCGCGTAAATCCCTCCAGCATCAACTTGCGCTGATGCTTGAGCTCTTCCTCGACCCGCACGATGCGCTCTCGCAGATCCAGCTCATAGCGCACACTGGAATAACCTGCGCTCTTCTGCCATTCCTCCAGGGTCCGATACACGATCGCCTCAATTTCGGCGATAGCTTCTTGTTCCAGGGCCATAAAAGACGGTCACCTAAATCACTACCTGCTATCGAGCAGTGTACCATGAATCCCTCGTGCGCTGAGATCGCCCATCGGGCACTGTGCTCAAAAGCTGGTCCAGACCCTGGATCCGCGGCTTCTTCTTATGCATGCACGCTTATGCCTGCGAGAAGCGCCGCTTGCCGGCACATCGCAAACAGAGGCGGCAAAAACGGTGTCCTTTCCAGCTTTGCCTAACCGGAGCTACCGGCTCGGGTGCGGCACATTGTCGCAGCTGGGCTGTTCTTCCGTGCGGCGCGAGGATGAGGTGCGACATTTTGTCGGATTCTACTCGCGTCATTTCCATGATAGCCTAAAAAAAATCCAGCCTTGGATAAAAACAGGAATAACATGCGGGAGGAACAATCGCAATGCATCGTGAACAATGCCTCAAAGCCACTTTCTGGAGTGGCTGCTTGTATGTGCTCGGTCTCGTGCTTTATGCGACAACGCTGCCTGCGGTTGAGGCCGGGGACGCCGATCCGAGTTCTGCTGGAGCGAAGACGGAGAAAGAAGCCGTGCTGCTGCCAGAGATGACGGTGACGGCCGTGCCGGGACGGGAGACGGGTTACACCGTCCCCAACGCCACCTCCGCCACCAAGACCGACACGCCGATTTTTGATACGCCAGTCTCGATTCAGGTGATGCCGCGCGAGCTGTTGGATGACCAGCAGGCCTTCACGGCCCAGGAAGCGCTGAAAAACATCTCCGGTATCCAACCTGATTTCTCGTTCGGCGGGCCGTTCAACCAGGCGTTCCATCTGCGTGGATTTTCGACGGAGTGGAACACCCTGGGCTCGTTAGCTTATCGGGAGGGCGTGCGGCTCAAAGCACCCACACCTTTCGCAAGCTTGGAGCGCATCGAACTCCTCAAAGGCCCAGCCGCCCAGATGAGCCCCTCGGCGATCTCGGACTTCCCCGTATCAAAGGCATGGAGGTTGGCATAGGACTTCCATTCCTTGAACAAGAGCTCTATCTGCCAGCGCAGCGTATAGGCCAAACCGATCT